>NZ_JASSPE010000018.1:0-94400 GCF_030234105.1 Paracoccus sp. SSJ
ACAGACCCAGCACGCCAAGCCCCCGGCCCAGCAATCACCCAGCGCGCCGAACCACACCAAACACGCCCGACCAGCCCCATTTCCTCAGCAAACGCAGAAACAACAACAAAAGAATCGTCCCGAGAATGCAAAGAGGACGATGAAGGGGTTCCTGCCCGGGCCATCCGGTACCCGCTCGATCAAGCCGATGATCTTCCAGGATCGCGAAAAGCCGAAGATCGCGCCGAAAACCAACCTGAACGACGACAACGTCTTCTTCCAGGACGAATTTGTCTGGGGCGCCAAGCGCCGTTGCGCGGCCGGGTTCGGGGCCTGACAGCTTATCTACGCCTCACGCCAACCCCTGACCGCGCAGAACTACGCCGCCGCCAGGGCGGCGATGACCACGATGCGCGGCCACCGGGGGCGCAAGCTGAACCTGAAGCCGAAGCTGCTGATCGTGCCGGGCACGCTCGAAGAGACTGGCCTGGAACTGCTGAACGCCGAACGCAACGCCGCCGGTGCGACCAACGTGTGGAAGGGCACGGCGACCCTTCATGTCGAGAACCGGCTCACCCTGATCTGACGGCGGTCATCTTCCCGTGGGGGCGTTTCGCGCGCCCTCATCGATAAGCTGACAGGAGGCCATCATGGCGCGGAAACCCGCACGGACCACCACGAAACCGGCTGCCGAGGAGAAGGTCGCCGTGAAACCCGAGGCCGATATCATCAAGGCTCCGGTCGAAGAGGCTGTGCCCGAAAAGGAGGCTGGAAAGCCCGATGCCGCCACGGCATCCGAGAATACCGAGGGGGCTGAAACAGCGCAGCAAGCTGCCGATGCCCCGAGCCAGGCCCCTGCAGATGATGTGCAGGGGCAAACCGGCGGGGAGGATGGGTCGGACCTCCCCGCCGACGATAATCTTCAGCAGCTGGTGATCCGGCCGCTGCTCACCAGGGCGAAGCGTCGCGCTCCATGGCCGAACTGCTGGCCAGCGGCGGCGCCACCTCGCTCGCGGCGATGATCGCCGAGGCGGCAGGGTCAACAGCGCCGATCATCTCGAAAGGCACCGACGTCGTTTTTGTCGGCCTGGACCTCGCCGTGTCGGAGGTCGACTGGATCGTCACCTACCACCGCGAAGACGGGCGCCGTCGCGCAGGTCGGCGCTGGCCCAGGGGCGAAACCCCGGTTCGAGGCGGTGAACTCACGGCTCACGATCTCGCTCTGCTTCAGGGCGATCCGCAGTTCACCGTCCGCAAGGCCGGCCAGGACTGACCGATGCCCTATACGTCCCTCGACCAGCTGAAGGAGGTGATCCCGGCTCGCGACCTCGAACTCCTGACGGATTTCGAGCACAGCGGCGAGCCGTCCGATACGCGCCTCCAGCGGGCGCTGGTCGACGCCACGGCCGAGATCAACGGCTACATCGCCAAGGTGGTCAAGCGCCCCCTGGCGGACCTGCAAACCCGGCGCGGTTCAGAGGGCCGGTTCTACGCAGAGCTTAACTGGGGGCCACGCTATCTCGCGACATCTGTCGAAGGCGAGTTTGTATCAGATAGCGCATTCAGTGCGGTCGATTCCAACGGCTGAACTTCTTGATGGTAGGCGCATCACGCATTGAGCGACTGCTGTAAACTCAGTTCGATCCAGTTTTGTGTGCTGCAAATATTCCTGTCAGGCCCTGCAAAAATTAGCGTCACGCTACATCCGAAGCCGATCGGATCAATGATACGAACCATAGTGCCGGGTGAATAGCCTCTCGCGCCTCCAGACTTGCTGGGGGCTCGGGTGACATGCCAGTGCCCAACTCACTTGAAGGGAAGAACCATGGTGGCCCCGGCAGGACTTGAACCTGCAACCTGCCCCTTAGGAGGGGGCTGCTCTATCCAGTTGAGCCACGGGGCCGCTCGGCGCCTCTTTTGCCCTCTGGCCGAAGAAATGGCAAGCTTGCCGCGACCGGGCATAAAAGATAACGGTAACATGATTGCGTCCCGGTAGTTGCGATGAACACGAAAAGATCCCGCCGCCCCCTGACATTGCGCGATGTGTCCGAAGCATCGGGCGTATCCGAGATGACCGTCAGCCGCGTGCTGCGCAACCGGGGCGATGTCTCGGCCGCCACGCGCGAGAAAGTGCTGACCGCCGCACGCACGCTCGGCTATGTCCCGAACAAGATCGCCGGCGGGCTGGCCAGCCAGCGCGTGAACCTGGTCGCCGTGGTCATCCCGTCGCTGTCGAACATGGTGTTTCCCGACGTACTGGGCGGCATCTCGGCCGAACTCGACGACACCGGGCTGCAACCCGTGGTGGGGGTGACGAATTACAGCCCCTCGCGCGAGGACACGGTGCTTTACGACATGCTCAGCTGGCGGCCCTCGGGGGTGATCCTGGCCGGGCTGGAGCATAGCCGGGCGGCACGGGCCATGCTGGACAATGCCGGCCTACCGGTGGTCGAGATCATGGATGTGGACGGCGAGCCCATCGATACCGCCGTCGGCATCTCGCATCGCCGGGCCGGCGCCGAAATGGCCGACGAGATCCTCGCCGCCGGCTATCGCCGCATCGGCTTCATCGGCACCCATATGCCCGAGGATCACCGCGCCCGCAAACGACTGGCCGGCTTCGAGGAACGGCTGGGCGAGCATGGGCTGCAACTGGCGGCGCGGGAATATTACCAGGGCGGATCGTCGCTGCTGAAGGGGCGCGAGATGACCGAGCGCATCCTGGCCCGCGAGCCGGACCTGGACTTCCTGTATTTCTCCAACGACATGATCGGGGCCGGCGGGCTTCTGTGGTGCATGGAGAAAGGCTACGACATTCCCGGCAGGCTGGGACTGGCCGGCTTCAACGGCGTCGAGTTGCTGGACGGGCTGCCGATGCGGCTGACCACAACCGACGCCCGGCGCATCGACATCGGCCGGCGCGCCGCCCGCCTCGTCGCAGGCAAGGAGCCGCGGCCCGAAAGCGGCATCATCGCGCTTGCACCGACGATCATGCCGGGAGAGACCATCCGCAAGCATTGACGCCGCGCCTGCGGGCGGCGTTGCATGAGTATTTGCCAAACGGTGAAACAGGCGCTGGGTGGGCCCGCGCGCGACGGCCTGCGTTTTCTTCGTTCCCCAAATACTCATGCGGCGGCGACGATTGCACGGTCGCATGAGTATTTGGGGAACGAAGAAGCCGGGAAGTCAGCCCAAATCGGGGAAGAACAGGCCCTTGGGCGAGGGCGTGAAGATCTCGCAGCCATCCGCCGTCACGCCGATCGAATGCTCGAACTGGGCCGAGAGCGACTTGTCGCGCGTCACCGCCGTCCAGTCGTCGGCAAGGATCTTGGTCTCGGGGCGGCCAAGGTTCACCATGGGCTCGATGGTGAAGAACATGCCCTCCTCCAGCACCGGGCCCTTGCCGGGGCGGCCGAAATGCAGGACGTTCGGCGGCGCGTGGAAGGTGCGTCCGAGGCCGTGGCCGCAGAAGTCGCGCACCACCGACATGCGGTTCGATTCCACATAGGACTGGATGGCCCAGCCGATGTCGCCGAAGGTGGCGCCGGGACGGACGGCCTCGATGCCGCGCATCAGCGCGTCATGGGTGACCTGGATCAGCCGCCGCGCCTTGACGCTGGGCTTGCCCGCCACATACATGCGCGAGCTGTCGCCGAACCAACCGTCCGCGATCACCGTCACGTCGATGTTCAGGATGTCGCCGTCGGTCAGGATCTTGTCGCCCGGAATGCCGTGGCAGACGACATGGTTCACGCTGATGCAGCTGGCATGCTGATAGCCGCGATAGCCGATGGTGGCGCTGGTGACGCCCAGTTCCTCGACCCGGCCGCGGATGAAATCGTCCAGGCCGCCCGTGGTGGCGCCGGGCTGCACCAGCGGACCGACCTCGTCCAGGATCTGCGCCGCGATCAGACCAGCCGCCCGCATGCCCTGGAAGTCCTGCGGGTCGTGGATGCGGATCCCCTCGCGGGTCTGGCGTGCGTCGTTCATGGCGTCCTCGTGCTGGTCTGCCCCCACAGATAGTCCCATGGCGCCACTTGTTCCAGCCCCTCGCGCGGACCTATACATTCGGAACCGCAGCAGATCGCCAGGGGAACGCGCCGATGCAATCCGACAATCCCACCGCAGCCATCCTCGTCATCGGGGACGAGATCCTTTCGGGCCGCACGCGCGAGGGCAATGCCCATTACCTGTCGCAGGTCCTCAACAGCATCGGCGTCGACCTGCGCGAGGTGCGCATCGTCGGCGACGACCACGACCAGATCTCCGCCTCGATCAGGGCGCTGGACAAATCGCTGGGCGGCGCCTGGGACATGCTGTTCACCAGCGGGGGCATCGGGCCGACGCATGACGACATCACCGCCGATGCGGTGGCCGCAGCCTTCGGCGTCGGCATCGAGATCAACGAGGAGGCCCGCCGTGTCATGGTCGAGCGCTGGCAGGCGCGCGGCGTCAAGGTCACCGGCAACCGGCTGCGCATGGCCCGCATCCCGCTGGGCGCGGCGCTGATCCCCAACGCCCATTCCGCCGCCCCGGGTTTCCATATCGGCAACACCTATGTCATGGCCGGCGTGCCCGAAGTGTTCCGCGCCATGGTCGAGGCGGTCGTGCCGCAATTGCCCACTGGGCGCCCCTCGGTCAGCGAGGCGCTGGAGGTGCTGCGCCCGGAATCCGACGTGGCCGACGAGTTGCGGGCGGTTGCCGACGATTTTCCCGACCTGTCGCTGGGCTCCTATCCCTTCCAGCGCGGACAGCGCTACGGCACCAGCCTGGTGATCCGGGGGCTTGACGGCAAGCGCGTCACCGATGCCATGACCGCCCTGCGCGAAAGGCTGGCCCTGTGATTGCCGATCCCGATATCGCCCGCGCCTTCGAGTCCACCTGGCCCGCCGCCGAATATGCCCAGGCGGGCGGTTTCCTGGTCGGCCGCGGCCGGGGCGGCGGCGGTCGCGTCAGTTCGGCCCGGGCCACGCGGCCGGATTGGAGCGAGGCCGACATCGCCCGCGCCGAGGCCGTCCAGCGCAGTTGGAACGAGCGGCCCATGTTCCGCGTCGCCGACGACGATGCCGCGCTGTCGCAGGCACTGGCGGCGCAGGGCTTTCGCCACGGCACGCCGACCGCGATCCTGGCCGCCGATTGCGCCCGGCTGACCGCCCTGCCCGTCCCGCCGCTGACCGCCTTTGCCATCTGGCCGCCGCTGGCCATGCAGCGCGACATCTGGAGCGACGGCAATGTCTCGGCAGCCCGGCAAGAGGTGATGGAGCGCGCCTGCCTGCCCAAGACCGGATTGCTGGGGCGGGTGCAGGACCGGGCGGCGGGTGCGGCCTTCGTGGCGCTGGACGGGCCGGTCGCCATGATCCACGCCATCGAGGTGGTGCCCGCGCTGCGCCGGCAGGGCGTGGCGGGCTGGCTGATCCGCATGGCGGCGGCTTGGGCCGAGGAGCAGGGCGCCACGCGGTTGGCGCTGGCGGTCAGTCGCGCCAATACCGGCGCCCGCGCGGTCTATGACCGGCTGGGCTTCGCCGAACTGGGCGGATACGGCTATTGGAGCAAGGACTGATCCCGGGCAAGGCGCTCAGCCCGGTTCGGCGGCCAGGCGGCGCAACTCCTTCTTGAGCAACTCCAGTTCGCTGCGCATCAGGCTCAGCTCGGCATGCAGGTCGCCGTCCAGAAGCGCGCCCGCCACCAGCGTCAGGCTGGCCAGATGCCGGGCGCCGGGATGGGGCGGCTCGCCCTCGGCGCCCCGATCCTCGAGCAGCAAGAAGCTTTGCACCCCGTCCGACAGCCGCTCGGCCGGGATGGCGACGTCGACGGCCCAGCCGCCCTCGGGCTCGGGGGTCGCGCAAGCCTCGGCCAGCCGGCTGCCCATATGCACCAGCACCAGCCGGCCGGGCGGGGCATCGCGATGGAGCACCCCTTGCCAGATGCCGCCCTTCAGCCCGAGGGATTCGAAATCGTTCATGGGAAAATCCTTGCTCAGAACTCGGCCCGCAGATGGCGCGAGAAGAACAGCTCGCGAATCTCGACCGCGTTCATCCGGGGCGCTTCGAAGATCAGGTCCAGCCAGATCTTTTCCAGCCGCTTCTCGTTCATCTGGGTATAGGCCAGGTCGAACTCGATCACCTGCTGGCTGCAAAGGCCCGGTTCCAAACCGTGCAACTGCTCTGTCAGATCGTCGATATTCGGGCCGTGGCCGATGTTCAGCCGCGCATAGACGTTCAGCGCACGCTCGGCCAGGATGCCGGTTTCCAGCCGCAGGACATGGCTGCGGGTCAGGCCCTGCAAGGCGCTGGCCGGCAGGTCGACGGACAGCGACAGGAAGCTGCCGGCAAAGCCGAACACCTCCAGCCGCACGGCAAAGGGCGACAGGTCGGTCGCGCCGGTGCTGGCCAGCTGTTCCAGGATCAGCGCGCGTTCGGGGCAGTCGTGCCAGACCGCGGTGCCGTCGCCCAGCCGGTCGCCGTTTTCGGGACCGGCCAGGCCGCGGGGCGAGATCCGCCCGGCCATGAGCCCGGGGCGCCAGCGCCAGTCGGTGCCGCCCGGCAGGTGCAGCACGTCCAGCGCCGCGCGCGAACGCGCCGCACGACGGTCGGTGCCGACCAGGAAACGGTCGAGATCGCCGCGCAGGCCCAGCGCCTCGTCGCGCAAGTTGCGCAGGCGGGCGGGGGCCAGCGTCTCGACCCCCCTGGCCAGCGCCGTCCATTGTCGCGCCACCCGTTCCCGGGCCTTGCGTTCAAGCCATTTGCGAGGGCGTATTGCCATGCGTCCGCCTGTCACTGATCCATATAGACATGGGTTTCGGCCGCCGCGCCCGGATGGGTGACCGCGCCATAGCGCGCCTTGCCGACCAACTGGGCGTATTTCCACAGCGCGCCCGAGGCATAGTCGGTCTTGCGCGGTCCCGCCCATGCGGCGCGGCGCCGCGTCAGTTCCTCGTCCGGCAGCGCCACCGAGATCTCGCCCCTGATCGCGTCGATGGTGATCATGTCGCCGTCTCGCAGCAGGGCGATGGGGCCGCCATGCGCCGCCTCGGGACCGACATGGCCGACGCAGAAGCCGCGCGTCGCGCCCGAGAACCGCCCGTCGGTGATCAGCGCCACCTTCTTGCCCATGCCCTGCCCCGACAGCGCCGCCGTGGTCGCCAGCATCTCGCGCATGCCGGGGCCGCCGGCCGGCCCCTCGTTTCGGATGACGATCACGCAGCCCTCGCTGTAATCGCGGCGGGCGACGGCCTCGAACGCCTCTTCCTCGCATTCGAAGACCCGGGCGGGGCCGGTAAAGACCTGGTGCTCGGGCGCCATTCCCGCGACCTTCACGATGGCGCCGTCGGGCGCCAGGTTGCCGCGCAGCCCGACCACGCCGCCGGTCCTGGACAGCGGCGCCGTCACCGGATGGATCACCTTGCCGTCGGCCTCGCGCTTGACCAGGTCCAGCTCCTCGCCCATGCTGCGGCCCGAGGCGGTCAGGCAATCCTCGTGGATCAGCCCGGCGCGGCGCAATTCGCGCATGACGACCGGGACGCCCCCGGCCTCGAACAAGTCCTTGGCGACGTAATCGCCGCCCGGGCGCAGGTTCACGAAATAGGGCGTGTCGCGGAAGATCTCGCAGACGTCGAACAGGTCGAATTCGATCCCCGCCTCATGCGCGATGGCGGGCAGGTGCAACCCGGCATTGGTCGAGCCGCCGGTGCAGGCCACCACCCGCGCCGCGTTTTCCAGCGATTTGCGCGTCACCACGTCGCGGGCACGGATGTTCCTTTCGATCAGCGCCATCACCGCCTCGCCCGAGGCCAGCCCATACTGGTCGCGCGATTCGTAAGGCGCCGGCGCGCCCGAGCTGTTCATCAGCGCCAGCCCGATGGCTTCCGACACGCAAGCCATGGTGTTCGCGGTATATTGCCCGCCGCAGGCCCCGGCCGAGGGGCAGGCCACGCGCTCCAGGATCTCCAGCTCGGCATCGGACATGTTGCCGGCCGCGTGCTGGCCCACCGCCTCGAACACGTCCTGCACCACCACGTCGCGGCCGTTGAGCTTGCCCGGCAGGATCGAGCCGCCATAGATGAAGACGCTGGGCACGTTCAGCCGCACCATGGCCATCATCATGCCCGGCAGCGACTTGTCGCAGCCCGCCAGCCCGACCAGCGCGTCGTAGCAATGCCCGCGCATGGTCAGCTCGACCGTATCGGCGATGGCATCGCGCGAGGCGAGACTGGAGCGCATCCCCTCATGTCCCATGGCAATGCCGTCGGTGACGGTGATGGTGGTGAATTCGCGCGGGCAGCCGCCACCCTTCTTGACGCCCTGCTTGACCGATTGCGCCTGTCGGGCCAGCGCGATGTTGCAGGGCGCGGCCTCGTTCCAGCAGGTGGCGACGCCCACCCAGGGGGAATGGATTTCTTCCTCCGATATCCCCATGGCATAGAAATAGCTGCGATGCGGCGCGCGGGCCGGCCCTTCGGTCACATGGCGGCTGGGCAGGGACGACTTGTCGAAGCGGCTGTTTTTCATGGCTGCATCCTCCGGCTGAATTCTGGATAGGCCCAGCCCGCACCCGGGGCAAGAGGCTGCGTCCCGGGCGCCCGGCCCTCAGCCCGTCGCGGCGTCCAGCCGGGCGGCCATGATCAGGTCGTTTCGGCTCACGCCGCCCGCCGAATGGGTGGAATAGCTGACGCGGGCATGGCCCCAGCCAAAGGCGATATCGGGATGATGCCCGGCGGCCTCGGCCTGCCAGGCGGCCAGGTTGGCCAGTTGCGCCGCCTGCTTGAAATTCTTGAAACGCCATTCGCGACAAATCGACTTGCCGTCCCCGGCCAGTTGCCAGCCGGGCAGGCCGGCCAGCGCCGCCTGCAATTCCTCCGCGGAAAGCGCCGGGGCGCCGTCCACGATCCTTTCCCTGTCCAGGTCCGTCATCGCTTCCTCCGTCACAGGATCGGCGCCGCCAGCGCCAGAAGGTTGTTGCGCAGCCGCCGCAGGACCGACCAGCCCCGGATCTCGTCCAGATGGATCGGGCGGGCGCGGCCGATATAGCCCTGCTGGCGTTCGTCCAGCCGCTCGGTGACGTCGCCGCCCAGAAACAGCATGTTCATCTCGTAGTTCAGCTCGAAGCTGCGGCGATCCATGTTGGCGCTGCCCAGCATCGCCATGCGCCCGTCCACGGTGATGATCTTGGAATGCAGCAGGCCGTCCTTGAACAGCATCAGCTTCACCCCGGCCGAGACCAGCCCGTAATAGAACCCCTCGGAGGTGGCCTGCACCACCAGCGAATCGTTGCGCTGGGGCAGGATCACGGTCACGTCCACGCCCCGCCGCGCCGCCGTGCGGATCGCCGAATCAAGCGAGGCGTCGGGGACGTAATAGGGCGTGGTGATGACCAGCCGCTCGCGCGCCGCATGGATCATCGTCGCCATGCAATCCGACAGCGAGCCCAGGCGTTCGTCCGGGCCGGTGGCGACGACCTGCGCCACCTCGCCCGGGGCGGTGACGGGACGGGTCATGCGCAGCATCTCGCCCAGATCCTCGCCCGTATAGCTCATCCAGTCCTGCAGGAAGACCGCCTGCATCTGGCGCACCACCGGCCCCTCGATGGCCAGGAAGACGTCGATCCAGGGCGCATAGCGCGGCTTGATCGCAAAGGCGCGGTCCGAGCAGTTGCGGCTGCCGGTAAAGCCCAGCACATGGTCGATCACCACGATCTTGCGGTGATTGCGCAGGTCCATGCGCTGGAAAAGCCCGCCGATCACCGGGATGCTCAGCGGCAGCGCCTCGACGCATTCCACGCCCGCCGCCTTCATCCGCGCCCAGGGTTCCGAGCGGCCGAAGGCGCGCGAGCCGAAGGCGTCGATGATCGCCCGCACCTTGACGCCGCGTCCGGCGGCACGGATCGCGGCATCGGCCACGGCGCGGCCCGAGGCATCGTCCAGCCAGATATAGAACAGCATGTGGACATGCTCGGTCGCGCCGTCGATGGCCTCGACCAGGGCAGTGATGGCGCTGTCGTCCTCGGGCAGCAGCGCGGCGCGGTTGCCGGCAACGGCGGCAAAGCCGGTCGTGGCGTGATTCGCCTTGATGACGGGCGCGGCGAAATCCGGCAGCATCTTCAGCTCTTCGGGGCTGGGCTGCCACAGGCCGGACAGGCGCGAGCGGACATTGGCCATGGTCTCGACCTCGGCGCCGCGCATGCGGATCTCGCCGAACAGCACATAGGCCAGGATGCCGACCAGCGGCACCAGCTCGATCACCAGGATCCAGGACAGGCGAACCGTCGGCTCAAGCCGCGGACGCAGCAGCACGCGGGCCGAAACGGCCAGCGCGGCTGCGTAATGCATGAACACAAGCGCTTCGGTCCACATGCCGCCATGAAAGCCCGGACAGCGTGGAATTGCAATTCGGCACCGCTTTGCATATCTGAGCCCCTGAACGCAGCGCAGGGGGCCGCCGATGAACTGGATCACCAACTATGTCCGTCCGCGCATCAATTCGCTGTTCTCGCGCCGCGAGGTGCCCGAGAACCTGTGGACGAAATGCCCGGAATGCGGGACCATGCTGTTCCACCGCGAGTTGTCGGACAACCTGAACGTCTGCACGAATTGCGACCATCACCTGGCGATCAGCCCCCGGCAGCGCTTTGCCGCGCTGTTCGACGGCGGCGTCTTCAACGAGGTCAAGGTGCCCGAGCCGGTCGCCGACCCCTTGGGCTTTCGCGACCAGAAGAAATATCCCGACCGCATGAAGGCGGCGCAGAAATCCACCGGCGAGAAAGAGGCGATGCTGGTCGCCGAGGGCGAGATCGGCCGCACCCCAATCGTCGCCGCCGCGCAGGATTTTTCCTTCATGGGCGGCTCGATGGGCATGTATGTCGGCAACGCCATCATCGCCGCGGCCGAGCGCGCGGTGAAGCTCAAGCGCCCGCTGGTGCTGTTCTCGGCCGCCGGCGGCGCGCGCATGCAGGAGGGCATCCTGTCGCTGATGCAGATGCCCCGCACCACCGTCGCCGTCGAGATGCTGAAAGAGGCGCGGCTGCCCTATATCGTCGTGCTGACCCATCCGACCACCGGGGGCGTGACCGCCAGCTATGCCATGCTGGGCGACATCCAGATTTCCGAGCCGAACGCGCTGATCTGCTTTGCCGGCCCGCGCGTGATCGAGCAGACCATCCGCGAAAAGCTGCCCGAGGGCTTCCAGCGCGCCGAATACCTGCTGGAACACGGCATGCTGGACCGGGTGACGCATCGCAAGAAACTGCGCGAGGAACTCGTCTCGATCCTGCGCATGCTGGGGGGCCTGCCCGCGCCGGTGGCCGGCGACCTGCCCGCGCCGGGTCCGACCGCAACCGCCCGGTCCGAAGCCGACGAGACCCCGGCCGACAGCACATCCGCCTGAGCCGGACGGCATCGCGATGACCTCTTCCGACGCCATTCTCGCGCGGCTCATGCAGCTGCATCCCAAGGTCATCGACCTGTCGCTGGACCGGATGCATCGCATCCTTGCCGCCTTGGGCGACCCTCAGCGTCGCATCCCGCCCGTGATCCATATCGCCGGGACCAACGGCAAGGGCTCGACCCAGGCGATGATCCGGGCCGGGCTCGAATCGGCGGGCAAGCGGGTCCATGCCTATACCTCGCCGCATCTGGCGCAGTTCCATGAACGCATCCGGCTGGCCGGCGAGCTGATCGCCGAGCCCGACCTGGCTGCCGCGCTGGAGGAATGCGAGGCCGCGAACGGCGGCGCGCCGATCACCTTCTTCGAGATCACCACGGCGGCGGCCTTCCTGGCCTTTTCGCGCATACCGGCGGATTACACGCTGCTGGAGGTGGGCCTTGGCGGCAGGCTGGACGCGACCAATGTGATCGACGATCCGGCGCTGACCGTCATCACCCCGATCAGCATCGACCACACGCAATATCTGGGCGAGACGCTGGCCGAGATCGCCGGCGAAAAGGCCGGGATCCTCAAGCGCCGCGTGCCCTGCATCGTCGGGCCGCAAGAGCCCGTCGCCCGCGAGGCGATCGAGCAAAAGGCCGAGCGCCTGTTCGCGCCGCTGCGCATCGCCCGGCAGGACTGGGACAGCCGGCGCGAGGGCGACAGCCTGATCTATCAGGACGAGCACGGGCTGATGGACCTGCCCCTGCCGGTGCTGCCCGGTCCGCATCAGATCGTGAACGCCGGCACCGCCATCGCCGCGCTGCGCGAGTTGGGCTTCGGCCGCATCGAGGCTCGCGCCGCGGTGATCGAGGCGGAGTGGCCCGCCCGCATGCAGCGCCTGACCCGCGGCCCGCTGGTCGAGGCGGCGGGGGCTTGCGAGCTGTGGCTGGACGGCGGCCACAACCCGGCGGGCGGCGAGGCGGTGGCGGCGACGCTGTCGGCCATGGCAAGGAAACCGACGCATCTGGTCTGCGGCATGCTGAACACCAAGGATGTCGCGGGCTACATGCGGCCGCTGGCCGGCGTCGCGCAAAGCCTGACCGCCGTGGCGATCCCGGGCGAGCCGAACACCCTGCCGGCCGAGGACACCGCGGCCGCCGCTGCCTCGGTCGGGCTTGCGGCTGGAACCGCCCCGGACGCGCTGGCCGCCGTGCAGCGCCTCGCCGCCGACCAGCCCGGGGCGCGCATCCTGATCTGCGGCTCGCTCTATCTCGCCGGGCAGGTGCTGCGCCAGAACGGCTAGGCCCGGTTGAATCCCGCCTAAGCCCCGCCCCGGCCCCAATCGGCGTCGCGCATCTCGCGCAACCGGCTGGCGGTGCGCTCGAATTCGAACGCCCCCTCGCCCTCGGCATAGAGCCGCTCGGGCTCGTCGGCCGCGCTGGCGACCAACCGGACCTTGGCTTCGTAAAGCGCGTCGACCAGGGTCACGAAGCGCTTGGCCTCGTTGTAGTTCGACTGCGACAGGCGCGGGATGGCGTCGATGAACAGCAGGTCCAGCGCCTCGGCGATGGCCAGATAATCGGCCGGACCCAAGGGCTTGCCGCAAAGATCCCAGAAGCTCGCCCGCCCGATGCGACCGACATGCTGCGGGATCTCGACCTTGCGGCCCTTGACTTCCAGCAGCAGGGGCAAGGCGGCCGCGCCGCCGGTCTCGGCCCGCCACAACGCATCCATCTGCTCTCGCGCCGGTGCATCGGCGGGGATGAACCACACCTGCCCGCCCTCGTCGCGGTTCTGGCGGTGGTCAGTGGCGCTGGCCAGTTCCACCACCTCCAGCTTCTCGCGGATCTGCGCGATGAAGGGCAGGAAAAGCTGGCGGTTGAGGCCGTTCTTGTACAGATCCTCGGGCACCCGGTTCGAGGTGGTGACGATGGTCACGCCCTCTTCGAACAATACCTGGAACAGCCGGCCGACGATCATCGCATCGGCGATATCGGTGATCTGCATCTCGTCGAAGCACAAAAGCTGCGCATGCTGCGCCACCGCCTTGGCGACGGGGCGGACGGCATCCTGCTGGCCGGTCTTGCGCACGCCCTCCAGCGCGGCCTGTATCTCCTGCATGAATTCGTGGAAATGAACCCGGCGCTTGACCGCGACCGGCGCGGCCTCCATCACCAGATCCATCAGCATGGACTTGCCGCGGCCGACCCCGCCCCACAGATAGATGCCCCTTGCCGCCCGCACGGGCGCAGGCGCCGAGCCGCGCAGCCGCGACAGCCAGCCGTTCTTCTGCGGCGCGGGCTCGGGGACGGCCGTCAGTTCCCGCACCAGCCGGTCCAGCACCGGCAGCACGCCGCGCTGCGCCGCATCGGGGGCCAGCAGGCCCGCGGCCACGCGGGCATCATAGAGTTCGGATACGCTTACCATACCTGCCCCCTGCCAAAGAAAGGACCGGCCCGCAAGGGCCGGTCCGGCAATTCCCACGAATTTCCTCTGCTATCCGCTTCGGGATCAGCGGCCGCGCCGCTGGAAGCTGCCGCGCGGATCGGCGCCGCGGCCCAGCCAGTTCTGCGTCACGGCCGCGATCTGGTTCACGATCTGCACGCGCTGGGTCAGGCCCCTGGCCTCGGCCTCGTCGCCGGCCTTGCCGACAAGGGCGGGGAATTCGGCCTTGATGAGCTGCGGCTGGCTCAGGGCGGCACCGCTGCGTGCGTCGAAGACCTGCACGGTATATCGGATGTTGTGCACGCCCGAATTCTGCAACCGCTCGCGCACCACCGGGGTGATGGCGTGGAACTGGCTGACGGTCGCGACGATGCGCACGCCGGTCTTGCCGTTCAGCCCGGCGGCGCCCTTTTCGATACCCTCCCTGAGGATGGCGGCCACCTGGGCACGGCGGTCGCCGGCGGGCTCGCCATGCCAGACGATGTCGAAATCGGGGATATAGTTGTTCGCCTCGCTGGTGGTCAGGGCGTCGGGGACGGCGACCTCGACCGCGGCGACGCGCCAGCCGGCGGTCTGCGCCGCATCAAGCTGCTGATAGGTGGTTTCCCAGGTGGTGGCACAGCCTGCAAGGCCAAGGGCCAGGCCAAGCGCCAGAAGCGCGGGTTTCAACATGGGGTGGTTCCTCGTTAACAGATGAATGGAATACCGGCCGCAGGCCGGCCGTTGAAAATTGCGCCAAGGCCTTTGGGCATGATCGTGATCGGGAAATCGGATGGATCAGAAAAGCGCCTCCGCAAAGGGGCGGGCTTGCGCCGCCCTTGGGTCGCGGGGACAATCCCACGACCCGGCGAAAGGATAATCTTGGTTTTCCAATGCGCAAGAGATTCGATTCGATGCAAGCCGCCGCCCGCGCCCAGCCCTTTGCCGACTGGCCCGCGCGCGCCGCACGCCTGCGGGCGCTGAAGCGGATGCTGGTCGAGAACCGCCGCCGCTTCGCGCAGGCCATCGCCCGCGATTTCGGCCAGCGCCCGCAGGCCGAGACCGACCTGGCCGAGATATTCCCGGCACTGGCCGGCATCCGCCACGCGCTGCGCCACGGCCGGGGCTGGATGCGCCGCCGCCCGGCGCGGACCGGGCTGTGGTTCCGTCCGGCGCGGGCATGGGTCCAGCCCCGGCCGCTGGGGGTGGTGGGGATCGTGGTGCCGTGGAACTATCCGGTCTTTCTCAGCATCGGCCCGGTGACCGATGCGCTGGCCGCCGGCAACCGGGTCATGGTCAAGCTGTCCGAGCACGCGCCGGGTTTTGCCGAAGCCTTCGCCGAGACGGTGGCGGAGCATTTCGACCCGGACGTGCTGGCGGTGGTGACGGGCGGGCCCGAGGTCGCAGCCGGGTTCACCGCCCTGCCCTTCGACCACCTGCTGTTCACCGGCTCGACCAAGGTCGGCCGGCAGGTGATGCAGGCGGCCGGGGCGAACCTGACCCCGGTCACGCTGGAACTGGGCGGCAAGTCCCCGGCGCTGGTCGCGCCCGATGCACCGCTGGCGCATGCGGTGGACCGGATCATGACCGGCAAGCTCCTGAATGCCGGCCAGACCTGCATCGCGCCGGATTACGTGCTGCTGCCCCGGCCCAGGGTCGAGGAGTTCACCGCCCTTGCCCGCGATTGGGTCGGCCGGCACTATCCCCGACTGGCCGCCAATCCCGATTACAGCCGCATCATCAATGATGCGCAGTTCCAGCGCCTGAGCGACTGGATCGCCGAGGCGCAAGAGTCCGGCGCCGCCCTGCATCCGCTGAGCGATGCGGCCCCGGATGCCGGGCGCCTCCTGATGCCGCCGCTGATCGTGACCGGCGCGAAAGGCGCCCTGGCCGAGCAGGAGATCTTCGGCCCCGTCCTGCCGCTGATCCCCTATGACAAACTGCGCGAGGCGGTGGATCACATCCTGGCCCGGCCGCGCCCGCTGGCCTTCTATCCCTTTACCGGGAATGCCGAGACGCTGGCGCTGCTGCTGGGGACGGTGGCGGCGGGCGGGGTCACGGTCAACGATACGCTGCTGCATGTCGCCCAACCCGGCCTGCCCTTCGGCGGCGTGGGCGCCAGCGGCATGGGCGCCTGGCACGGCAAGGCAGGGTTCGACCGCATGTCGCATCTGATGCCGGTGTTCCGGCAGGCCCGGCTGAACGGCGCGGGGCTGCTTGCCCCGCCCTATGGCGCGCGGTTCCGCATGCTGATGCGCTGGATGCTGCGGCTTTAGACGATGGACTGGTTGCGCGTCTCGGCCCGGATGAACAGCGTGGCCAACGCCGCCAGCAGCAGCAGCGCCGCAAAGACACCGATGGCGACCCCGAAGCCGCGCGCCACGACATAGCCCATGAGCGAGGGTGCCAGAAGCCCGCCCACCCGCGCCACCGCGCTGGCGGTGCCCATGCCGGTGCCGCGCAGGCTCGTGGGGTAAAGCTCGGGCGTGAAGGCGTAAAGCGCCCCCCAGGTGCCCAGCAGCGCAAAGCTCATCAGCAGAAGCGATGCGGCCACCAGCCAGGGACTGACGGCGACGGTGAACAGGACGCAGCCCGCGGCGCTGAGGACCAGGAAGATCTGCAAGGTGGGCTTCCTGCCCCAGCTTTCCACGCCATGCGCCGCCAGCGCATAGCCCGGCAGCTGCGCCAGCGCCATCAGCACCAGGAAGCCATAGCCGCGCACGAAGCCGAAACCGCCCTTGGCCAGTTCCGCCGGCAGCCAGACGAAGACGCCGTAATAGGACAACGAAACCAGGAACCAGGCGGCAAAGATGCCCAGGCTGCGGTTGCGCAGCTCGGGGCCGAAAAGCCGCGCCTCGGCAGTGACGGGCGGCGCGGTCAGTCGGGTGCCTGCCGGCAGGGCGCGGGCGCCGTTCGCGGTCAGGACCCGGTCGACGACCGCCCGCGCGCCAGCCTCGTCGCCCTTGCGCAACAGATACATCGGCGATTCCGGCACCCAGAGCCGCAGCCAGATGCCGATCACCGCCGGCAACGCGGCGACGGCAAAGATCCAGCGCCAGGGCTCTGCCGCGCCGGCCAGATGGGCGATCCAGGCGGTCAGGGCGATGGCGATGGTGCCGACGGCCCAGAACCCCTCCAGCCAGACCAGCCAGCGGCCGCGATTCCTGGGCGGCAGGAACTCGGCCATCATGGCGTAATCGACCGGCAATGTGCCGCCGACCGCCATCCCGGTCAGGAAGCGCAGCAGCATCAGCGACCAGATGTCCGGCGCAAAGACCGAGGCAAGGCCGAAGACCGCATCGCAGCCCACCGTCAGGAACAGCACGTTGCGCCGCCCGATCCGGTCGGCGATGCGCCCGAACAGCGTCGCGCCGGCGAACATGCCCAGGAAGAAAAGCGTCCCGGTTTGCAGGGCCTGCGGCACGGTCAGCCCAAAGCTCGCGGCGATGGAGGCCGCGGTAAAGCCGATGGCGATGACCTGCATCGCATCCGCCGCCCAGACCAGGCCAAAGATGCCCAGCAGCCGCCCCTGGAAACGCCCCGCACCGCCCTGGGCCAGGGCCTCGTCGATGGTCAGGTTCATCCGCTTTCCTCCGCCTTGCCGCTTGCGGCGCAGTTTTGCGAGGTTTCGCGCCATGTCCACCGAAAAACGCCCTGTTGCACCCGGCTTGAGCAAGGCGATGCGGCGCGGATGGGCAGTGGGCACGAAAAAAGGCCGCCCACGCGGGCGGCCTCTTGCGGCAGGTGCCGGGGCTTGACCCTCAGCCCTCCAGGAAATCCTCGATCACCTGCTCGAAGCTTGCGGCAAAGCTGCCGCCGACCGGCTTGGTGAACAGCGCCGCGCGCATCAGCGTGCCATGCACGAACTGGCCGGTGCGCACGGTGGCGTAGTTGGCGACCGGCATGCCGACCGGCGTCGCCAGCACGAACGCACCGGAGGGTGCATAGCCCCGCACCCGGTTCGCCGCGACATCGACCTCGACGCCGACGACGAAGGTTTCGCCATAGGTCACGTCGCCCAGCCCGATGCTGCGGGTCGCACCGTCGTAATAGCGGGCCTGCAGCGCGCCCTTGTTGTTGTGGATCGAAAAGTTGCCGCCGCTGGGATTGGCCCCGAAAAGCAGCGACACGCCCGAGCCATAGCTGTCGATGGCCATGCGCAGGACGATGAAGGCCCCTTCGAGCCCGCTGGTCGTCAAGCCCGTCGCTTGCAGGAACTGCCCGTCGCCGAACCGGATGCCCAAGGGCGTCGCGGCGATCGCATTGCCCGAGCTGGCGACCGCCAGGTTCCAGCCGCCATTGCCGCCGTTGGTCACGCCCGTCACCGCCGAGGACTCGCCGGAATAGGCCGAGGCGGAGTCGAAATAGCCAGCCGCCTGCGCGTAGTCGATCCCCGGTGTCGCCGGTGCGGCGACCGTCAGCAGCGCGGGGCTGGCCGCGACCGTCCCGGCGGCATTGCTCCAGTTGACCGCCAGCGCATATTCGCCCGGCTCGGACAGTTCCATGCTCTGCTCCTCCGGGTCGATCCGGTCGCGGATCGAATTGTCGTCCAGCAGCAAGTCCCACTCTGCGGCCGGTGGCGGGGTGCCTTCGGCACTGCCCAGGTCCAGGGTGATGCTGTCGCCCAGCCCCGCCGCTTCGGGCAGGATCGCGGGCTGGCGGGTGATCGTCGGTGCCATGGCGGGCACCGCCTCATCGACCAGCACCGAACCGTTGGCGTCCAGCAGCCTCGCGGGCTGGCCGCCGTGATAGATCCGCTCGACCCCGTCGAAAAGGCTGCGCTCGATACTGCCATGGATCGCCGGCGGCGCATCCCGGCCATCCAGCACCACCAGATCGTTCGGGCGCCTCTGCCCCTCGGGCAGGGCGAGGTAGCGGTCGTAGTCCGGGGCGACGATCAGCCGCACCGTGCCGTCCTCGCGCGCCGCCTTCAGGTTCTGCGCGCTGGTCCTTTCCAGGTCCCCCAGCGTCGTCTCCAGCGCCGAAGCCAGGAACAGCGACCGCACCTCGAACAGCTTGGCCACATAGGGGCTGTAGCCCGCGACGGTCCAGGTCGTCCCCGCCCGCTCGCCCTCGCCGTTCACGATCAGATCCAGCGACCAGCCGCCCTGCGCGTCGGTCGTCGCCTCGACCTGCTCGGTCACCACCCGCACGCCGCCCTCGAATACGTCCGAGCCCTGAAGCGTCGCGACGATCTTGCCCGCGGCGACCGGCGCAAGCGTGGCGTCCATCAGCACGCCCCTGACTGTGGCTTTGTTCGGCATCTCACCCTCTCCTCATCCGAATGGCGCAGCGATTATCCGGGCAAGGCCCACACGTTGCAGAAAGCAGGTCTGCAACGAACGGGGCTAGGGTCAGGACTCGATGCTTCAGCTCATCAGCGGTTTCGAGGCGCCACGGGACAGCGTCACGCCGTCGATCCCTCGGCCTACGGGATCCATGCTTCGACCATCCGGGACTTGCGCCCTTGAGATGCAGAACCCGCCCCGACAAGGCCGGGGCGGGCATGATGATCCGCGCAATGACTGGCGCGGAATGGCGCCGGCACAGCCATGCCGCCTTGGCGATTGCGGCGGGATCAGCCGTTCCCTTCGCCTTCGCCACCGTCGGAGCCACCGTCGGAGCCGCCATCTCCGCCATCAGAGCCGTCCGAACCGCCGTCCGATCCATCCGAACCACCGTCGGTCCCGTCCGTGCCGGAGTCTTCACCGTTACCGTCACCATTTCCGTCTTCGGTGCCTCCGTCCGTTTCGCCACCGCTGCCGTCGTCGCCCCCCTCGCCGGGGGCCGTCTCATCGCCGGTAGCGTCCGCAGTCGAATGACCGTTGCCGGTCTCATCCGCTGCGGGGCGAAGTTCCACGCCATCGACCGAGATCAGCGAACCGTTGGCGATGCTGTAGACCAGTTCGATCGGCTGGCCATCGCGCTGCGCATTCACCGTCAGGATCGGACCCTCGCGCAGGATATGCACGTCGGTAAAGCCTTGCGCGATCAAGGTCCGCGCGATCTCCTGGTCATTGTCGAGCTGCTCCGGCAACTTGTAGTCCGGCTCCAACACCGCCCCTACGGGAGTGCCCGGCTCGGCCGCCACCCCGGGAACGATCGTGGTATTGCCCGACGGCGTCTCGACCACGGTCGTATCGCCTTCTGTCACTTCGCCGCTCTGCGCCAGCGCCGTGGAGCCCATCAGCGCACCAAGCGCCAGAACCTTGCCGCAGATCAGGGCGGTCGTAATGCTGCGTTTCAGCATGACTTCTACCTCCTTCATGCTCATGGGGGTTAAAACCCGGCGCCTCCGAAAGAGTTTCGTCACGCTTGATCGCATCGGCGTCATGGCGCGACGGCCCAGCACCAGCGACCATAAAGGCCGTCAAGGCCGCCCGGGGGTGTATCTGCCCGGCTTGCGTCCTGGTCTCTGCCGGTATCCAGGGTCGCAAACTGGTCCAGGGTGCTTCGCGGCTATGCCGGAAACCGGCCGCCTCCAGAACGAAGCGTTCCTGCAAGGCATCGCACTTTCGCGGCGACAAGGCGTGCCTGCCAGCTGTCCCAGTCGGCCCCACCGCGGCTCCACGACTTCGGCAAAGCAAAAGGCCGCCCCGAAGGACGGCCATTTTCGCTGGATTTCCAGTAAATCACTGGTGCCGGTGAAGGGACTCGAACCCCCGACCCCATCATTACGAATGACGTGCTCTACCAGCTGAGCTACACCGGCGCCTTATGTGCCGCGCCGGATAGCAGGTTCCGGCGCGGGCGAAAAGGGGGGATCAGCGATTTTTCCCCGCAATCCTCATCTCATCCTCCTCGGGCGGCTCCACATCGGGACGCACGGGCAGGATATCGCCCTGTACGCCTGGAACAGGCTCGCGCAGGGGTTCGGGCGCAGGCGGTGCGACAGCGGCGGGCTCGGGATCGGTGACGGTCATCGCCGGCTCCACCCCGCCCACGCCCGGAGAGACGCGGCGGTAATCCGATTCGCGCGGCACCATGCCGGGCGAGACATCGGCGATCTCGACCGGACCCGCTTCGGGCGCAGGCGCCTCGGGCTGCGGAACGGGCGGTGTTGCGCGGGCCTGGGCCGCAGGCACGGGAGGGGCCGGCACATCGGCCCCCGCCTCGTTGCCATGCGGGGCGCCGACCAGCAGCGGCAGCATCTCGACCCCGTTCGAGGCGGTGGCGCCCCAGGCCGGCGTGTCAGGCTCGCACCAGGTCAGCGTGTCGAACCCGCCGCAACTGTCGCAGGTCGGGGACCAGTCGGCCATGACGTTGTGGCACTTGTCGCAAACCCATTGCGGCCCGCGGCTGGCGACCAGTGCACGCGCCAGGATGCCGCGCACCACCGCGTCGTCCCCGCCCTCGCCCCGTTCGACGGCAGCCAGGATCGAAAGCGAGCGCACCGTCGGATGCTTTTCGGCCAGATCACCAAGCGCGCGGCGGGCGCCGGGGAAATCCTCGGCGGCCAGCAAAAGCTCGGCGCGCAGCAACCGGGTTTCCTCGTGATCCGGGTTCTGCCGCATCAGGTCCTCGAAGCGCCGCAGCCGCGCGGCCGGCTTTTCGTCCGGCACGATCTCGGCATAGGTCACGGCGATCGAGGGATGCGGGCGGACGCTCCAGGTCTTTTGCAGCACCCGGCCGGCATTGCGGGGATCGTTCTGGGCGATATAGCTGCGCGCGGCCAACACCGCAGCCGGGATCAGGTCGGGGCTGGCGCGGTTGGCCGAGATCGCCGCCTCGCGGGCGCTGATCGAATTGCCATGCGCCAACACCTCGGAGGCCTCTTTCAGCGCCAGGACCGCGTCGCGGCGGATATGCACGTCCTTGGGCAGTTGGCCCTGCTGGCGCTTGTCCTTGAGCACGGCGCGCGCGCCTTTCCAGTCGCCCTGGCGGGTCTGCAGTTGCAAGAGCGTGTCCTGCAACTCAGCATGTTTCGGCTTCAGCGCATAGGCTTTCTCGGCTAATTTCAATGCGGTAACCGTATCGCCTTCATCCAGTTTCTGACGCATCAGGCCACGGATGCCGACAAAGCGCGTGCGCGGGTCCGACAGCAGCCGGCGATAGACTTCGCCGGCCTTGCGGCTGTCGCCCGCGACCTCGGCGGCCTGCGCGGCCAAAAGGTCGGTGACATGCGGCTTGTCGAGGAACTTCGCCGCCTTCGCCGCCTTGTCCTGCGCAAGCTTCCCCTCGCCCGAGGCGACGGCCAGCATGCCCTCGGACAGCGCGTCATAGCCCTTGCGCTCGCGCGAGCGGGCGAAATAGCGGTTGATCGCCGTCTCGTCGCCCAGCAGGAAGCGCAGGAAGGCCAGAAACAGCCCCAGCAAGCGCACGGTGATCCAGCCCAGCAGCACGACGACCAGCGCCGCGATCACCAGTTGCACCGGCCCCAGCGTGTATTCGGTGCCGCCATAGACCATGCTCAGGCCATGGCCGGTTTCCGAAAGCTGCATCGCGCCCAGCGTCAGGACCAGCACGATGGCGAAGAAGATCAGGATTTTCAGTGCCGAAAGCAGCATGGCGCGCCCCTTACATGCTGCCCGCGGCCAAGGTGGCCAGCGCGGCATTGGCTTCGACCCAGGTCTGGGCCCTGGCAGTCCAGTCGGCCATCGCCGCCTGGCCGGATTGCGGCAGGGCGGCGATCTCGGCCAGCGCGCCCTTGATGTCGCCGGCACTCACCGCGGCATCGGCACGCGACAGCACGGCGTCGGGGTCGCTGCCCTCGCGCGGCTCGACCGAACGGGCGCCGGTCTGCACGCGCAGGAAGCTGCTGATGGCCCCCAGCGCACCCTCGTTCTCGGGCGCGTCCTTCAGCGCGGCGGCCAGCCCCTCGCGCGCAGCGGCGGGGAAGCCCGCGCGCAGCTGCGCCAGCGTCGGGATATCGCCGGCCAGCACGGCCGGCGGCTCGATCCCGGCGGCGCGCAGATCGGCCAGCGCCTGATCGCGGGCGCCGCCCGTCTCGATCGCGGCTTGCAGGGCTGCGGCGGCGGTGGCAGCCTGGGCGCGGCGGTTCGCCGCCTCGGCACTCTGCTGCAATTCGGATGCCTGCGCCTCGGCCGCGGCGATGCGCTTTTCGGCCTCTTCGGCCGCGGCGGCGATCCGCGCTTGCAGGGCCTCGGCCTGAGCGGCAAGGTCCTGGACCTGTTCGGCTCCGGCCGTGTCGGCCGCAGGGCGCGCCGCAAGCTCGTCGATGCGGCTCTGCTGCGCGGCCAGCCGCCCGGTCAGCTCGTTCAGCACCTGCTGAAGCCCCTCGCTGTCCTCGCCCGAGACGACCGGGGCCACCACGGGACGCGCGGCCAGATCGGCCACGGTTTTCTCCAGCGCGGCCAGCTTTTCCTCCTGCGCCCGTAGCGCCTCGGCATCGCCGCCTTGCGGCGCTGTATCGGCCAGCGCCTGCCGCGCCGCATCGGCGCCGGCCTCGGAAGCACGGTTGGCAAAGGCGTCGGCCTGCGCCTGGATCTCTTCGCGCGCCGCTTCCACGGCAGCCTCGCGGGCAGCGGCGATCTGCGCCTCGGTCGGGGCGGGATCGGCCACCCCCGGCTGCCAGGCCGGCGGCAGATGCGGAATTGCCCACCAGGCCGCCGCGGCACCCAGGCCGGCAGCAACGACACCGCCCAGGAAGGTCGGCGCGAAGCCGGCCTTGCGCACCTCGACCACGCGGGTTTCGACCTTGGCCGGCTGGGACTGCGAAGGGGCGGGTTTCGGCGCCTCGGCCGGGCCGCTATCCGCCTTGGCGACCGGCGGCACGGTGCCCGGCTTCGCCCCGGCGACGGGCTGCGGCGCGTCGGATTTCGATTCGGTCGCCGGCTTGGCCGACGCGGGCTTGGGCGCGGCGGCATCGGATCCGGCGCCGCTGCCGACCAGCCTCGATTCGATCTGAGGCTTCGGCTCAGACTTCGCGGCGGGGGCGCCTTCGCCGGCGCTGACCGGGCGGCTGTCGATGACGGAACCCGAGACCGCTTTCTTTTTACCGTCTTTTCCGGGGCTTGCCTTGTTATCGCTGGAATTGGTTTCTGGCTTCTTCACAATTCTTCCCCGTTCCCTTTCGCATTGCGGCCCGGCTGCCACGGAGCAGGACCTGCCCCTTCCGCCCGCAATCATGACTGGCTCCCGCCGGCAGTCTAGTCGGCGGTGCGTGGCGCCTCAACCCGCCCTCATGCGGATTGTTCCGCGTCCAGCAGGCGTGCGACGGCCAAGAGCACGCCATCCGCATCGGGCGTCGGCGCCGGTGCGATGCGCGCGGCCGGACCCTGCCAGGCATCCTGCGCCGCCGGGCTGATCGGCGCCAGCCACAGAGGCGCCCGCGCGTCCGCAGCCTGGACGGACAGGATCCGCGCCGAGCGTGGCGAGAACAGCGGCAGGATCACCGGCGCCGTGCCCGCCAGCGCCGCCAGCGCCGCCGCGTTCAACGGCTCGGGCAACTGGTCATAGACCACCATGTCCGGCACCGGCAGTTCCTTGGCGACATGGGCGCCGTGCGGATGCAGCCAGCCCTCGCCCAGCCCGTCCAGCAGCGGCATCATCCGCGCCGCGTCGCCCGGCCCCTCGGTCACGTCGAAACCCGCCGCCCGCGCCGCCTCGGCCGTGGCGGGGCCGACGCAGATCGCCGGCCGCCCGCGCCCCGCCCCCGCCGCCGGCACGGCGTTGACCGAGGTAAAGACCAATCCCCGCGCCGCCGCCAGCCGGCCGGCATCATGTGCCACCGGCCGGATGCGCAGCACCGGCGAGATCAGCACCTCCAGCCCCAGATGCGCCAGACCTGCGGCAAATCGCCGCGAGGCCGGCTCGGGCCGGGTCAGAAGCAGGATGGGCGCAGGGTTCGGCAGCATGGCAATCGGCCTGACAAGGTGTTACTTGCCCTCTGCCTAGGCCGTTGGCGGCGCAGGAACAAGGATGAGCATGGGACTGACCTTTCTGGGCATCGAAAGCAGCTGCGACGATACCGCCGCGGCGGTGGTGCGCGACGACCGCAGCATCCTTGCCTCGGTGGTGGCAGGCCAGGCGGCGCTGCATGCCGATTTCGGCGGCGTGGTGCCCGAGATCGCCGCCCGCGCCCATGCCGAAAAGCTGGACCTCTGCGTCGAGGAGGCGCTGGCCCAGGCCGGGCTGCGCCTGTCGGACCTGGACGGCATCGCCGTCACCGCGGGGCCGGGGCTGATCGGCGGCGTGCTGTCGGGCGTCATGCTGGCCAAGGGGCTTGCGGCGGGCACGGGGCTGCCGCTGGTCGGCGTCAACCATCTGGCGGGCCACGCACTGACGCCGCGACTGACCGACGGCACCCCTTATCCCTATCTGATGCTGCTGGTCTCGGGCGGGCATTGCCAGTTCCTGCGCGTGGACGGCCCCGAGGATTTCACACGCCTCGGTGGCACCATCGACGATGCGCCGGGCGAGGCTTTCGACAAGGTGGCAAAGTTGCTGGGCCTGCCGCAACCGGGGGGCCCCTCGGTCGAGGCGGCCGCGCGGGCGGGTGATGCGCGCCGCTTCGCCCTGCCCCGGCCGCTGCTGGACCGGCCGGGCTGCGACCTCAGCTTTTCCGGGCTCAAGACCGCTTTGCTGCGCCAGCGCGACGAATTGGTGGCAGCACAAGGCGGCCTGCACGAACAGGACCGCGCCGATCTTTGCGCCGGCTTCCAGGCGGCGGTGGCCGAGGTTCTGGCCGAAAAGACCCGCCGTGCCCTGGCGCTGGCCCCCGCCCCGGTGCTGGCCGTGGCCGGCGGCGTCGCGGCCAACCAGACCCTGCGCACGGCCCTGCAAGCGGTTGCGGCCGAAGCGGGCGCAACCTTCCTCGCCCCGCCGCTGCGGCTTTGCACTGACAATGCCGCGATGATCGCCTGGGCCGGAATCGAGGCATACGAGGCGGGCCGGCGCGACGGCATGGATCTGGCCGCGCGCCCGCGCTGGCCGCTGGACCAAAGGGCCGCACCCATGCTGGGCGCCGGAAAAAGGGGGGCCAAGGCATGAGCGTGGCGATCATCGGCGCGGGCGCCTTCGGCACGGCGCTGGCGGTTTCGCTGGCGACCAAGAGGCCGGTGACGCTTTGGGGCCGCGACACGGAATGGGCCGGCACGGGCGAGAACCCGCGCCTGCCCGGCGTGCCCCTGCCGCCGGCGCTGCGCGTCACCGACCGGCTGGACGAGATCACGGCCGAAACCGTGCTGCTGGCGCTGCCCGCGCAGGTGCTGGGCGGCTTTCTGGCCGAGCACGGCGCGCAGTTCGACCGCCGCAACCTGGTCAGCTGCGCCAAGGGCATCGACCTGGCCACGCTGACCGGGCCTTCGGCACTGATCGCCGCCGCCTGTCCGCAGGCGACGGTAGCGGTGCTGACCGGGCCCAGCTTTGCCGCAGACATCGCCCGCGGCCTGCCCACCGCGCTGACGCTGGCCTGCGCCGATGCAGGTGCGGCCGAGGCGCTGCAACGCCAGCTTTCCACCGCCACGCTGCGGCTTTACCGCACTACCGACGTGACCGGCGCCGAACTGGGCGGGGCGCTGAAGAACATCATCGCCATCGCCGCCGGTGCCGCCATCGGCGCGGGCTATGGCGACAGCGCGCGCGCCAGCGTCGTCACGCGCGGCTTTGCCGAGATGCTGCGGCTGGCCACCGCGCTCGGCGCCCGGCCCGAGACGCTGCCGGGCCTGTCGGGCCTTGGCGATCTGGTGCTGACCTGCACCTCGGAACAATCGCGCAATTTCCGCTATGGACTGGCGTTGGGATCGCGCCGGCCCTTCGCCGCCGGCACCACGGTCGAGGGTGCCTCGACCGCCCGCGCCGTCACCCAGCTTGCCGAAAGGCTGGGGATCGAGATGCCGATCTCGAATCTGGTCGCGGGTCTTGCCGAGGGCCGCATCGCCATGGAACATGCGCTGGACTTTCTGCTGAACCGCCCGCTCAAGGAGGAATGATGCCCCTTTTCGCCGTGATCTGCCGCGACCATGCCGGCAAGCTGCAAACCCGTCTCGACACCCGCGAAAGCCATCTGGCCTTCCTGGGCGCGCAGCCCGGCGTCAAGCTGGCCGGCCCCTTCGTCGAGAACGGCCAGCCCTGCGGCTCGCTGCTGATCGTCGAGGGCGAAAGCTTGACCCAGGTCAAGGAATGGGCGGCACAGGACCCCTACAACGCAGCCGATCTGTTCGCCTCGGTCGAGGTGATCGAGTGGAAGAAGGTGATTGGCTGATGGCGTATTGGCTGTTCAAATCCGAGCCCGACGTCTTCAGCTTCGACGACCTGATCGCCAAGGGCGAGACGGGCGAGCAATGGGACGGCGTGCGCAACTACCAGGCCCGCAACAACATGCGCGCCATGAAGAAGGGCGAGCGCGGTTTCTTCTATCACTCGAACATCGGCAAGGAGATCGTCGGCATCTGCGAGGTGGCGGCCGAGGCGCATCCCGACTCGACCGCCGACGACCCTAAATGGGAATGCGTCGATGTCCGCGCCGTCGCCCGCGTCCGGCGCCCGATCTCGCTGGACGAGGCCAAGGCCGAGCCGCGGCTCAAGGACATGGTGCTGGTCAACAATTCGCGCCTGTCGGTGCAGCCGGTCTCGGATGCGGAATGGGAGATCATTCTGGAACTGGCCGGCGGCACCGAGGCGCTCTGAACGCACCGCCAGGCACCCATTCGGGCGACCCAGGGAGGATATATGGCACGCGCACCCAAACCCATCGTGGATCGGCCGACGACGAAACGCATCGGCGCGCTTCGGGCGCTCTGGCCCTTCATCCTGCCCTATCGCGGGTTGCTGGCGGCGGCGTTGCTGGCGCTGACGCTGACGGCGGGGATCAGCCTTGTCCTGCCGCTGGCGGTGCGCCGGGTGGTCGACGGCTTCGACGCCGGCGCGCATCTCCTGGATCAGTATTTCGGCGCGGCCCTGGCCATCGTGGCGCTGCTCGCGCTGGGGACCGGCATGCGCTATTACCTCGTCACCCGTCTGGGAGAGCGGGTGGTGGCCGATATCCGCAAGGCCGTGTTCAAGCGCGTCATCGCCATGAGCCCGGCCTTTTACGAGCGCGTGCTGACCGGCGAGATCATCAGCCGCATCACCACCGACACCACGCTGATCCAGTCGGTAATCGGCTCGTCCGTCTCGATCGCGCTGCGCAATTTCCTGATCCTGGTCGGCGGCATGGTGATGCTGGTCTGGACCTCGGCCAAGCTGTCCGGCCTCGTGCTGCTGCTGGTGCCGCTGATCGTAGTGCCCATCGTCGTGCTGGGGCGGAGGCTGCGGAAACTGTCGCGCGAGAATCAGGACTGGATCGCGCTATCCTCGGGCGCGGCCTCGGAAAGCCTGCTTTCGGCACAGACCGTGCAGGCCTTTACCCAAGAGGGGCCGACGCGCGCACGCTTCGACGACGTGACCGAGCGCTCCTTCGATTCGGCGCTGAGCCGGGTCAGGACGCGGACGGTGATGACGGTGATCGTGATCTTTCTGATCTTCTCGGGCGTGCTGGGGGTGCTGTGGATCGGCGCCCGCGACGTGCGGTTGGAGATGATGACCGTGGGCGAACTGGTGCAGTTCGTCATCTATGCGGTGCTGGTCGCCGGCGCCGTGGGCGCGCTGTCCGAGATCTGGGGAGAATTGCAACGCGCCGCCGGCGCGACCGAACGGCTGACCGAGCTGCTGACGGCGCAGGACTCGCTGACCGATCCGGCCGAGCCGATTGCCCTGCCCCGCCCGGTCAAGGGCGCGATCCGGCTTGACGACGTGACCTTCCACTATCCCTCGCGCCCCGACCGTTCGGCGCTGGAGGGGGTCACGCTGGACATCCAGCCCGGCGAGACGGTGGCGCTGGTCGGGCCTTCGGGCGCCGGCAAGACGACGGTGATCCAGTTGCTGCTGCGGTTCTGGGATCCGGATTCCGGGACGGTGCGCATCGACAACATCGACCTGCGCGACATGACCCGCGCCGATTTCCGCCAGGCCATCGCATTGGTGCCCCAGGATCCGGTGATCTTTGCCGCCACGGCGCGCGAGAATATCCGCTTCGGCCGCCCCGACGCCTCGGATGCCGAGGTCGAGGCCGCCGCCCGCGCCGCCCATGCCGACGAATTCCTGCGCCTGCTGCCCGAGGGTTATGACAGCTTTGTCGGCGAGCGCGGCGTGATGCTGTCGGGCGGGCAAAAGCAGCGCATCGCCATCGCCCGCGCCATCCTGCGCGACGCGCCGATCCTGCTTCTGGACGAGGCGACGTCGGCGCTGGATGCCGAATCCGAACGGCTGGTGCAGCATGCCGTGGACGAGCTGGCCCGGACCCGCACCACGATCATCATCGCCCATCGCCTGGCCACGGTGAAAAAGGCCGACCGGATCGTGGTCTTCGACCATGGCCGCATCGTCGCCCAAGGCCGGCATGAGGAGTTGGTGGCGCAGGGCGGGCTTTACGCCCGGCTGGCGCGGCTGCAGTTCACCGAAGGCGTGACGGAAGAAGTCGCCTGAGGGCTGCGCAAACCCGCGGATCCGAGCGCCTATCCGGCGCAGCGTGGTTGGTCACGGCTACCCGCGGACCCCGCACGGAAAGGCACCGCAACCGCTGCGCATCGACCTTGCAGGGCGCGCCGCCGGCTTAACGCGGTGCGCTATAGACCGCCGCCCAATAGACGGTCTTGCCATCCGCCCCCAGCGCCTTGCCGATGCCGTAATGCCGGACCTGCGGGATCAGGATATTGGCCAGATGCCCGCTGGAGCGCGACCATTCCACCAGCACGCGATCCTGCCCCCAGGGGCCGGCGGCGATATTCTCGGCCGCGATGCTGGGCCTGTAGCCCTCTTGCTTCAGCCTCTGCATCGGGCCCTTGGTCTTGCCGCCCCGATGCGACATCGTCCCACGCTTGGCCATGTCGCAAGCATGGCGGGCTGCCGCCATGGCAAGGTCCTGGTTCGGCTTCAGCGGCGCCAGTCCGCGCGCCTGGCGCGTGGCATTGGTGGCACGCGCCGCTGCCTCATTTTCACGCATGGATGTCTGGTAGCAGGTGACGGCGCCCGGCATGGCTTCTGCCCCCGCAACGGACTTCGTCGAGATTCGCGCGCCCTCCCCGGCAACGGCAGGAGCCGCCATCAATCCAAGAAAAGTCGCCAAAACCAGTGATTTGCAGTATTCGTTCAAGTTCTATATCCTTTAGCCTCGCAAAAACTAGGAACCGAGAGCCCGTTTCTCAACCCTAGATTGCTTAAATTTGTCTGGAACCGCAGCTTCGGCGAAACGTTGCCGCCCGAGATGCAACTTGAAAGGAGTGGCCATGGCCATCTGGGATTTCGTGAAGGACGCCGGCAAATCGCTTTTCGGATCCGAAGCCGAAGCGCAGGAGGCACCCGCCCAGCCCGCGCAAAGCGATACCGACCGCAAGGTGGCCGCGCTCAAGGCCGAATTGTCCGCCCTGGGCCTGACCGGCAAGGACGTGCATCTGACCTTGCGCGGCGATACGGTGGTGATCTCGGGCAAGGCGCGCGACCAGGAAACGCTGGAAAAGCTGATCCTGGCGGTCGGCAACATCAAGGGCATCGCCCATGTGGAACTGGCCGACGGTGCCGGCAGCGAAACCCCGGCCCCCTCGACGCAACCCGTGTTCCATACCGTGCAGAAGGGCGAGACGCTTTCCGCCATCGCGCAGAAATACCTGGGCAAGGCCAACCGCTATCCCGAGATATTCGAGGCCAACAAGCCCATGCTCAGCCACCCCGACAAGATCTATCCCGGCCAGACCCTGCGCATTCCCCAGGCCTGATTCCCCGCCGCGACGCTGCGTTTCGGCATCCCCGTGGCGTCGCGGAATGCTTGCCAGCATGCTGATTGTTGGACCATTCTGCCTAGCGGCGGGGCATGACCCCGAAAGGGAGAACGGGAGGTAAAGGAATGGCAAGGTTCGCAAGCGTCGCAGACCGCGATGCGGTCGAGGCGGAGATGCCCTATGCGGAGCGCCAGGTGCCGCATACGGTCTATCAGGCCCTGACCGAGACCCGTGACCGCCATCCCCAGCGCCCCGCAATCAGCTTCCAGCTGTTCTCGGACCCCAAGGCTCCGGCCCGCACGCTGACCTGGACCGAGCTGCACGAGCGGGTGACCGAGACGGCGAACCTGTTCCGCAGCCTGGGCGTCGGGCCGGACGATGTCGTCGCCTATCTGCTGCCCAATTGCATCGAGGCGCCGGTCGTGCTGCTGGCGGGCGCGACGGCGGGGATCGTGAACCCGATCAACCCGTTGCTGGAGCCCGACCACATCGCCGCCATTCTGCGCGAGACCGGCGCCAAGGTGCTGGTGACGCTGAAAAGCTTCCCTAAATCCGAGGTCGCCCAGAAGGCGGCCGATGCGGTGGCCCAGGCGCCGAACGTGCAGACCGTGCTGGAGGTTGACCTGCGCGGCTACCTGACCGGGGTGAAACGCCTGCTGGTGCCGCTGATGCGACCCAAGGTTACCGCGCGGCATCACGCCAAGGTCATGGATTTCGACGCCGCCGCCAGCGCGCAGAAGCACAACCGCCTGACCTTCGACGAACCGGCCGAGGATCGCGTCGCCGCCTTCTTCCACACCGGGGGCACCACCGGCATGCCCAAGGTCGCCCAGCACAAGCAGTCGGGCATGATCTATAACGGCTGGCTGGGCGGAACGCTGCTGTTCACCGAAACCGACGTGCTGATGTGCCCGCTGCCGATGTTTCACGTCTTCGCGGCCTATCCGGTTCTGATGTCCTGCCTGATGTCGGGCGCGCAACTGGTCATGCCGACGCCCGCAGGATATCGCGGCGAAGGCGTGTTCGACAACTTCTGGAAGCTGATCGAGCGCTGGCAGGCGACCTTCCTGATCACCGTGCCCACCGCCATCGCCGCGCTGATGCAGCGCTCCGTGAATGCCGATGTCTCTTCGCTCAAGACCGCGATCTCGGGTTCTGCGCCCTTGCCGATCGAGCTTTACAACCGCTTCAAGGCGGCGACCGGGGTCGAGATCGCCGAGGGCTACGGGCTGACCGAGGCGACCTGCCTCGTGTCCTGCAACCCGATCAACGGGCTCAAGAAGGTCGGCTCGGTCGGCATCCCCCTGCCCCATACCCATGTGCGCATCCTGCAACGCCGGAACGGCGGCTTCCACGAATGCGCCACCGACGAGATCGGCGAGATCTGCGTGGCCAATCCCGGCGTCTTCGAGGGCTCGACCTATACCGAGGCCGACAAGAACCACGACCTTTTCGCCGAAAGCCGCTTCCTGCGCACCGGAGACCTCGGCCGGATGGACGCCGACGGCTACCTGTGGATCACCGGGCGGGCCAAGGACCTGATCATCCGCGGCGGCCACAACATCGACCCCGCCGAGATCGAGGATGCGCTGCTGTCCCATCCCAAGGTCGCCGCGGTGGCCGCCATCGGCCAACCCGATTCCTTTGCCGGCGAGCTGCCCTGCGCCTATGTCGAGCTGATCGCGGGCGCCGAGGTCGGGCTGGACGAGTTGATGGAGCATGCCCGCACCCATATCCACGAACGCGCCGCAGTGCCGAAGCATGTCGAGATTCTGCCCGAGCTGCCCAAGACCGCCGTCGGCAAGATCTTCAAGCCCGACCTGCGCAAGCTGGCGATCCGCCGCGTCTATGACTCCGCCCTGGCCGAGGCCGGGCTGGCGGCCGAGGTGGGCGAGGTGGTCGATGACCGCAAGCGCGGCCTGGTCGCCCGCATCCGTCCCAAGGGCCAAGTCGACCGCAGCGCCGTCGAACAGCTGCTGGGCCAATACGCCTTGCCGTGGGAGTGGGTCGGCTAGTCCAGTTCATGCACAAGCGGGGTGCGCGCGCACAAAGGCTGGAAATGTCTAAATTGTTCGCATAAAAGACCATGAACTATCTATTCATGGACCAAACAATTGAAGCTCCAGCAACTTGGAAAGATCGAGCCAGACCCTGACCACGGCTGGTCCCGCGAAATCGTTCAAGTCCACGACGCCGTTGTCGTCCCCCCGACGACGATGATCGGCCGCCCGATCTGCGGCGTCGTTTCGGACCTTGGGGACTGTCCCCATGCGGCGACATGGCGCGGCGGCATTCGAATGACGCGTGCCGTCACCGAAAAGACCGGACCTGGCAAGCGCCTGAAGGGCAAGCATATGTGGGGCGGCCTTTATTATGGCCATTTCGGCCATTTCATGACCGAAACCATGTCGCGCTGCTGGGCATTCGACCATGACGAGATCGAAACGGTCATTTTCGTTCCCAAGCACCCCGACCTGCAGGATTTCCAGAAGTATCAAAGCGAATTTTGGGAACTTCTGAATCTCAAGGTCAAGGTCACCATCGCCCGGGAGCCGATCAGCGTAGAGGAGCTTTATGTGCCCGGGCAGGGCTTTGGCCTGGGTCGAATTGCCAAGGGCACTCCCGAATTTCGTGCCAGGATGCGCCAGATTGCGGATCGCCTGCCGGCAGACAATCCACGGAAGATCTATATCTCGCGCACGAAATTCAACGGCCGCGGGGGAATTGTTGCAGAATCCGTCATGGAACGCAATATGATCCGCAATGGCTATGAGATCATGCACCCCGAAAAGATGGCGCTGACCGACCAGCTTCGTTACTACAAGTCCGCAAGCCATATCCTGGGGGTGGACAGTTCCGCTTTTCATATCGCCGGAATGGTGGCGGATCCTTCCAAGAATATAGGCTTCATCTTGCGCAGGGATAACAATGCGCATGAATCCATCGCCGCCCAAATTCAAGGAATGATAGGCCGCGATCCCGAGATCATCGATGCATTGGCTGCAAACTGGATGGATCCGCTTCAGGATAAGTCCAACCACCTGAGCTGGGGTGAAATCGACCATGGCAAGCTCGCCCTCGATCTGGTCGAAAAAGGGTTCATCGATAGTGCCGAGGGTTGGGAAAGCCCGAGTGAAGAAGAAATCGCAACCAGCGTCGAGGAAGCCAGCAAGCGCGCCAAGGTCGCCTTGACGAGATCGCCGAGAGATGTGGCGGATCATGAGTCACCGCAATAATTTCAGCCGCGTTTCGGCAGAGAAATAGTAGCCACATAACCAGTGGGGATCAGGTTTTGGTCAAAGAGCAGGACATCAACATCGTAGGCGTATGCCGTTTCTCGATGCTGGGCCGGGGCGATTGGAAGGCTTATCGCAATCAGCCGGAAGAGGCGCTCGAAGAGATTTACGCCGAGAAGGTCAAGGAACTGTTCGAGCCTCGCCGCATCGAGGCCAGGCTTGCGACGTTCCAGCACCTGACGCTTCGCTCGCTGACGCATCAAACCGATCCGAATTTCAGCTTCCTGGTCGTCTCCTCGGATCGCATGCCGGAAAAATACAGGCGCCAGCTGGCCGATATTTGCGCAGCGGATAAGCGGGTGATCCTGAAGTTCGTTCCACCGATGCATATCTCGGATGCGATACGCATGGTCGCCGAGGAACAGGACTGGTCTTTACCCAATTCGGTTCAGTTCCGACTTGATGACGACGACTGTGTTTCAAAGGAATACATTCGCCGATTGCGCCGCCACGCCTCGGGAATGTGGCGCAATGGTAATTTCGGAATCAGCTTTTCGCAGCAATATTATTGTATTACGGATGGCCCGACAGAGGGTATCTACGACTGGTATAGCCCTTTCTTCAGCGCAGGTGCAGCAGTTCGCAGCGCCGGCCGAACCATCTTTGATTTTGGCCACTACCAGATCCCGCTCAGGATGACGGCCGTGACCGATCCGCATTTCCCGAATATCGTTACCCATCGCGGCGACAATGACACGCCCCGGCATGCGCCCGAGATTCTGCGCAAACGCGGCATGCGCAAAGCACCGCATTCAGAACTTCAGCGTATATACGAGCGCCATTTCGACTACCTGACCACCGAAGGGCTCGCGTTGTGCAGATTCGATACTGCGATAACGCCCGCGGCTGCCGAGACGACGGAAGCACCACCGGAAATGTCGCAAAAGACCACGCCCGAAACCATCGAGAAATCGGAAAGCGCAACGCAACCTGCATCCACGGTTGCCGGAAAAGCGCCCGGAAAACGCCGCGCGCGTTCATCAAAGCAGGAAAGCGCATCCTGAGCGGCAGGGGATCGAAGCTTGAAAGGGCCGCTGCGATTTCGCAGCGGCCCTTATCTTGTCAGCGCGTGAACTTCTTGTATTTCACCCGCTTCGGCTCGATGGAATCCGGGCCCAGGCGGCGGACCTTGTCGGCCTCGTAATCCTCGAAGTTGCCTTCGAACCACTCGACATGCGCATCGCCCTCGAAGGCGAGGATATGCGTGCAAAGTCGATCGAGGAAAAAGCGGTCGTGCGAGATGATGACCGCGCAGCCGGCGAAATCCTCCAGTGCCGCCTCCAGCGCCTGCAGGGTCTCGACATCCAGGTCGTTGGTCGGCTCGTCGAGCAGCAGCACGTTGCCGCCGGATTTCAACAGTTTGGCCATGTGCACGCGGTTGCGCTCACCGCCTGAAAGCAGGCCGACCTTTTTCTGCTGGTCGCCGCCCTTGAAGTTGAAGGCGGAAGCATAGGCGCGGCTGTTCATCGTCGCATCGCCCAGTTCGATCTGTTCGGCCCCGCCCGAGATTTCCTCCCAGACGGTCTTGTTCGGGTCCAGCGCATCGCGGGACTGATCGACATAGCTGAGCTTCACCGTGTCGCCATAGGTGATCTCGCCCGCGTCGGGCTGTTCCTGCCCGGTCAGCATCTTGAACAGCGTCGATTTGCCGGCGCCGTTCGGGCCGATCACGCCGACGATGCCGCCCGGCGGCAGGCTGAAGGACAGGTTCTCGATCAACAGCTTGTCGCCCATGGCTTTCTTCAGCCCGTCGACCTCGATCACCTTATTGCCCAGCCGCTCGCCATTCGGGATGATGATCTGGGCGTTCGACAGCTTTTCACGCTCGGACTGGCTGGCCAGTTCGTTATAGGCGTTGATCCGGGCCTTCTGCTTGGCCTGCCGCGCCTTGGCGCCGGCGCGGATCCATTCCAGCTCGCGTTCCAGCGTCTTTTGCTTGGCCTTGTCCTCGCGCGCTTCCTGCTCCAGCCGCTTTGCCTTCTGCTCCAGCCAGGCCGAGTAGTTGCCCTCGTAGGGGATGCCGCGGCCGCGGTCGAGTTCCAGGATCCAGCCGGTGATGTCGTCCAGGAAATAGCGGTCGTGGGTGACGATCAGGATGGTGCCGGGATATTCGATCAGGTGCTTTTGCAGCCAGGCGATGGTCTCGGCGTCCAGGTGGTTGGTCGGCTCGTCCAGAAGCAGCATGTCCGGCTGTTCCAGCAGCAGCTTGCACAGCGCCACCCGGCGGCGTTCCCCGCCCGAGAGGCTTTCCACGTCGGCATCGTCCGGCGGGCAGCGCAGCGCCTCCATCGCGATGTCGATCTGGCTGTCGAGATCCCAGAGGTTCTCGGCATCGATCTCGTCCTGAAGCTTCGCCATTTCTTCGGCGGTTTCGTCCGAATAGTTCATGGCGAGTTCGTTATAACGGTCCAGCTTGGCCTGCTTGGCCTTGACGCCCTCCATGACGTTGCCGCGCACGTTCAGCGCCGGGTCAAGCTGCGGCTCCTGCGGCAGGTAGCCGACGGTCGCGCCCTTGGCGGCCCAGGCCTCGCCGGTGAAATCCTTGTCGATGCCGGCCATGATGCGCAGAAGCGTCGATTTGCCGGCGCCGTTGACGCCGACGACGCCGATCTTGACGCCGGGCAGGAAGTTCAGGCGGATGTTCTCGAAGGTCTTCTTGCCGCCCGGATAGGTCTTGGACACCCCGTCCATGTGGTAAACGAACTGGTAGGAGGCCATGATCTTTCCCCGTCTCTGAAATCCGTATGAATCTGGCCGCTATGTAGTCGAGCAGGGGCGAAAGGGGAAGGCTCAGCGGAACTGTCGGGTAAATTCCGGGCCGAAGGCCTGTTCGAGAAAGCCGAACTGCGGCTCCAGCTTCTCGCGCAGCCGGGCGCGAGCCTTGTCGGGAACGACCAGCGTGTTGTCCGAGGCAAAGACCTTTTTCCCCAGGTCGCGATAGTCATGCTGCCGAAGGCCCAGGAAGTCCTCGACCCGGCGCAGGAAGCCCAGCGGATCGCGGGCGATCATGCCGAAAGGCAGGTAAAGCAGCCGGTCGGGACCGAAATGCGCGTTCCAGCGCGGCACATAACGCATGTAGTCGCCGCGATCCATCAGCACCGGGTCTTCGACCTCGGCCAGCCAGTCCTCGACGGTCGCGGGCTTTCGCCGGGCGCGGCTCAGGTTCATCTTCAGCTGCGAGATGGCCCGGTCGACCGGGTGGCGAATGATATAGACGAACTTGGCTTGCGGCAGGAATTTCGCCATGAAATCCACGCCTTCCGGCGGCAGGGTCGAATATTCCGGGGTGACGTCGATGGTCCTTGTCCCCTGCGGCGCCGGGGCGAAGACCAGCTTGTACCAATGGTTGGTGAACATCGGCTCGCGGGTGATGCGGTCCAGATAGCGCACCATGTCGCGCGGCATCTCCTCGCCGCGGGCGGCCCAGCGTTTCTCGATGTTCTGGCGGCCACGGCGAAAATGCCAGGGCAGCCATTTGCGATGCTCCTCGATAAAGCGATGGTTGAAGAACTGCACCTCCTTGAATGGAGGCGCCCAGACGTCGGGATGCTGGCCCAGCATCTGCGACAGCCAGGTGGTGCCGGCCTTTTGTGCACCGATGCCCAGGAAATCGGGCTTGCGGGGCCTGCCTTCGGGATCCCAGTTCATCCATGCCGCCTTGTTGTGTCGCAACCCCTGATTAAGCCAGCGGCGCGACTGCCACAACCGGAACGATTGTCGCCGCCTATAGCCGGCCCCAAAGATCGTATTCGCCCGCCTCGTCCACGGTGACGCTGACGATGTCGCCCGGGGCCAGATCCTCGAATCCCTCGTCGATGAACAGGTTGCCGTCGATCTCGGGCGCATCCGCCTTGGTGCGGCAGGTGGCGCCGTCGCCGTCCACGGCATCCACGATCACCTCGATGCGGCTGCCGACCTTGGCCGCCAGCTTCGCCTCGGAGATCGCCTGCGCCTTTTGCATGAAGCGGTCCCAGCGATCCTGCTTCACATCGTCGGGAACGTGATCCGGCAGGTCGTTCGCTCGCGCGCCCTTGACGTTTTCGTATTGGAAGCAGCCGACGCGATCCAACTGCGCCTCGTCCAGCCAGTCCAGCAGGGTCTGGAACTCGGCCTCGGTCTCGCCCGGATAGCCGACGATGAAGGTCGAGCGCAGCGTGATGTCGGGACAGACCGCGCGCCATGCGGCGATCTCGTCCAGCGTCCTCGCCGCCGCGGCGGGGCGGGCCATCCGCTTCAGCACGTCCGGGTGGGCGTGCTGGAAGGGGATGTCCAGATAGGGCAGCACCAGCCCCCCCGATTCCCCATGGGCGGCCATCAGCGGGATCAGGTCGCGCACATGCGGGTAGGGATAGACGTAATGCAGCCGCACCCAGGCACCAAGCTGCCCGAGGTCGCGCGCCAGGTCGGTGATATGCGCCCGGTGCCCGCGCTCGGTCGCGAACTTGCGGTCGAGCCCGTAGGCCGAGGTATCCTGCGAGATCACCAGCAATTCGCGCACCCCGGCCTCGACCAGCTTCTCGGCCTCGCGGATCACCGCATGGGCGGGACGGCTGACCAGCTTCCCGCGCATGTCCGGGATGATGCAGAACTTGCAGGCGTGGTTGCAGCCCTCGGAAATCTTCAGATAGCTGTAATGGCGCGGCGTCAGCTTGACGCCCGAGGCCGGCAGCAGGTCCACGAAAGGATCGGGACTGGGCGGCACCGCGTGGTGCACCGCATCCAGCACCTGTTCGTATTGCTGCGGTCCCGTCACGGCCAGCACCGACGGATGCGCGCCGGTGATGTATTCCGGCTCGGCGCCCAGGCAGCCGGTCACGATCACCTTGCCGTTTTCCGCCAGCGCCTCGCCGATGGCTTGCAGCGATTCCGCCTTGGCGCTGTCCAGGAAACCGCAGGTGTTCACGATCACCGCGCCGGCGCCCTTGTAGTCGGGGCTGATGGCATAGCCCTCGGCCCGCAGGCGCGTCAGGATGCGCTCGCTGTCCACCAGCGCCTTGGGACAGCCAAGGCTGACCATGCCGATGGTGGGCTGGCCCTCTCTCCGGCTGGTGTCGAAGATGGGCGCGGGGGCTAGATCGGGGCGCAACAGGGGCGGGTTCTGGCTCATGGCCGGCATATAATGCGGGGCGCGGCGCTTGTTAAGCGGCAAGCGCGGCTCGCCGGAACGTCATTTGGACTTGGGCGTTCGGCGAGGCATAGCAAGGGACATGAGCATGCGTTCTTTCCTGACCCACATTTCCATGGCACTTGCCCTGTCTCTGGGGCTGGGTGCCGGCATCGCCGCCATCCCCACCGCGGCCGAGGCGCAGCCGCGCGGCAAGCCCATCGTCATCATGAACAACCGCGGCGGCAATGTCGTCGACGCGATCCGCTACCGCAACAAGCTGGCCGCCAGCGGCCGCCCGGTCGAGGTGCGCGGCTATTGCCGCTCGGCCTGCACGATCTACATCACCCTGCCCAATGCCTGCCTGGGACCGAAGGCGACGGTCGGCTTTCACGCGCCGCGCATCCCTGGCACCAACATCATCCCGCCGATCGTGGACGAGTTGATGGCGCAATATTATCGGGGCGGCATCCTGCGCATGTGGAACACGCAATGGAAGCATTCGCTGAAAATGCACAAGATCTCGGCCCGGGACTATGTCCGGCTGGATCCGCAGACCCGGCTGTGCGGGAGGAAATAGCTGACAGGACCGCAGCATCGTGCCACACTTGCCGAAGTGGGGAGGAAACGAGGAGAGGGCACATGGTTCGACAGCGGATTCTCATCTCTGCCATGGCCCTGTTCTGGGCGACTGCGGCCGGAGCGCAAGGCGCGGGGACCGATTCCGCGCCGTTGCCGAAGCAAGGCAGCGCCGCCAGCAGCGTCGTGCAAATGGCGCCGGGGCCGCTGGATTGCGCGATCTGGGCCAACCGCGAACGGCTTGGCCCCACCTATCGGCAATTGGCGCAGGCGCAGGGACGCGAGACGGCGGAAACCTGGCTGAGCCAGCAAAGGACGGCCTTAAATCTCCATGCGGCCCGGATGGGCAAGGCAGCAGTGCCCTGCCCGGCCTGAGCCGTCATTCCCGCAGCCGCCAGCCGGTCAGGAAGATCCAGCGGATCGCACCCATGCAGACCAGGATCATCAGCGCCACCGCCGCCAGCGAAAGCCCGACCGGCACGTCGGCAAAGCCGAAAAAGCTCCAGCGAAAGCCCGAGATCAGGTAAAGCACCGGGTTGAGCTTGGCCACGCCCTCCCAGAAGGGCGGCAGCATCGAGGCCGAATAGAAGGCGCCGCCCAGGAACACCAGCGGCGTGATCACCATCATCGGCACGATCTGCAACTGCTCGAAATTCTTGGCCCAAAGGCCGATGATGAAGCCCAAAAGCGAAAAGGCGATGGCGGTCAGGAACAGAAAGGCCAGCATCCAGAACGGATGCGCGATATGGACCCCGGTGAACCAGAAGCTTGTCACCAGGATCACCAGCGCGATCATCACCGCCTTGGCGGCGGCGGCGCCGACAAAGCCCAGCGTGACCTCGATCCAGCCGGTGGGGGCGACGAGGATCTCATAGATCGTGCCGGCGAATTTCGGGAAATAGATGCCGAAGCTGGCATTGGCCACCGATTGCTGCAGCACGGTCAGCATCATCAGGCCCGGCACGATGAAGGCGCCGTAGGGCACGCCCTCGACCGCCTGGATGCGCCCGCCGATGGCGGCGCCGAAGACAACGAAGTAAAGCACCGTGGACAGCACCGGCGAGGCCAGCGACTGCCAGATCGTGCGGAAGAACCGCGCCATCTCGTGGCCGAAGACGGCGCGGGCGGAACGCCAGTTCATGCGGTTTCCTCCTCGACCAGCGACATGAAGATCTCTTCGAGGCTGCTCTGCTTGGTCGAGACGTCGCGCACGGCGATGCCGCGCTCGGCCAGTTCGGCCAGCAGATGGGCGATGCCGGTGCGCTCGGCCCGGGTGTCGTAGGCATAGCCCAGCTCCCGCCCGTCGGCGGACAGGACCAGCCCGCGCCCGGCCAGTTCGGCAGGCAGGGCCCGCAGCGGTTCGTAAAGCGAGACGGTCAGATGCTTCTTGCCGAACTCGCCCAGCAGCTCGTCCTTGGACTTGACCAGCAAAAGCTCGCCCCGGTTGATGACGCCGATGCGGTCGGCCATGTCCTCGGCCTCCTCCAGGTAATGCGTGGTCAGGATGATGGTCACGCCTTCGGCGCGCAGTTCCCGGACCACCTGCCACATCTCGCGCCGCAGGGCCACATCCACCCCGGCGGTGGGCTCGTCGAGGAACAGCACCTTGGGCCGGTGCGACAGCGCCTTGGCGATCAGCACCCGCCGCTTCATGCCGCCCGACAGCTCACGCGTCTTGGCCTCGCGCTTGTCCCATAGCGCAAGGCTGCTCAGCAGCCGCTCGATATAAGCGTCATCCGGCGGCTCGCCGTAAAGACCGCGGGTAAAGCGCACGCAGTCGATGACGCTCTCGAAGGGCTCCAGCGCGATCTCCTGCGGGACGAGACCGATGAGCTTGCGCGCCGCACGCCAGTCCTTGCGGATGTCGTGGCCGCCGACGCGGACCGTGCCGCCGGTCGGCACCACAAGGCCGCAGATGATCGAGATCAGCGTGGTCTTGCCCGCCCCGTTCGGGCCGAGCAGCGCCAGGATCTCACCCTCGTCAATCTGCAGCGAGACGTCGTTCAGCGCAACCGTGCCGCTGTCATAGCGCTTGGAAACATGGTCGATGTCGATGATCGGACGCATCCCGTCCCCCTGTTCTGGCCCGAAGGCCCGCGAATCCGCCGGGCAGGTTGGACCGCAACCGCGACCGGGCGCAATGCCGAAAACGCTTCGGCCCTGCCCCTGCCCTTGCGTCAGGCGTCAGGCCGCCGGCGCGGGCGTGGTTCCGGGCAGGCCGCCGGCCTCGGCCAGCAGGCGGTCGCTTGCGGCCTCGATCCGCGCCTCCAGCAGTTCCATCACCGCGCCGGAACGCTGGCCGACGGTGATCGGCGGCAGGAACTCGATCACCGCCGTGCCGCCCCGGACCGGGATGCCGCGCTTGGGCCAGAACAGGCCGCAATTCACCGCCACCGGCTGGATCGGCAGGCCGGTGGCGCGCTGGATCGTGCCTGCGCCGTGCTTGTAGGGCAGTTTCTGCCCCGGCCGGGTGCGGGTGCCCTCGGGATAGATGATCAACTGGCCCAGCCCGCCGGGGCGGGTGCGGGCGGCCTCGACCCCGGCGATGATCTGCTTCATCGCCTCCTTGCCCCGGGCGCGGTCGATGGGAATGCAGCCGACCTTGCGCGCGAACCAGCCCATGATCGGCACCCGCAGCACCTCGCGCTTCATGACGAAGGCGCGGCGCGGACAGGCGTGGGCCAGCGCGAGAATGTCGAGAAAGCTTTGATGTTTCGAGGCGACGATGCAGTCGCCGGCGGGCGGCGTGCCGCGATATTCGATGCGCACGCCCAGGATGACCCGCGCCGCGCCCAGCATCTGGCCCAGCCACAGGCTGGCCACGCGATGCGCGCGTTCGGGATGGACCAGCACCTGCGGCAGGCCCCAAAGCCCCAGCACCAGGGTCACCAGCGCCACGTAAAGGTAGTAAAGCACCGCACGCGGCCAGTCGAGAATCGAGGCCCGGCGCGGGTGATAGGCACTCATCAGCGCACCTCGCGCAGCATCTTCAGCGCCGCCCAGCGGGTGGCGACAAAGCCGATCGCGGCGGCCACGGGCGGGATCAGCAGCGGCCACAGCCAGCCCCAGCCCTGGAATCCCAGCCCGGTCAGGAAGCTTCCCGCCTGGTCCATCGAGGGCAGCGCCCAGATCGCCCCCATTCCCAGCGCCGTGCCCCCGGCCGCGCCCATGGCGGCACGGCGGGTAAAGCGGCGCACGAAGGCGGTGGCGATGGTGATGTCGCGGGCGCCGATCAGGCGCAGCACGCGGATCACCTGCCCGTTCGCCGCCAGCGCCGCCTTGGCCGCCAGCGTGATCATGGCACCCGAAGCCGCGCCGATCAGCAAAAGCGAGACCAGCCCCAGCACCCGCAGCCGGTTCGCGGCCGAAACCAGCGGCTGGCGCCAGCGGGTATGGTCGTCCAGTACCGCGCCCGGCGCCTCGCCCTGAAGCCGCAGGCGCAGCGCCGCGGCATCGAAACCGTCGGCGGCCTCGGTGATCTCGATCAGCCGCGGCACCGGCAGGGCCTCGACCGGGACATCCGGGCCGAACCAGGGCTCCAGCAGCCTTTCCACCTCGTCATCGGGCAGCAATCGGGCCTCGGCGATGCCGGGGGTCGTCTTCAGCGCCTCCATCACCGTGACGGTCTGCTCGTCGATCTGGTCATCGGGGGCCGAGATGCGCACGGTCACCGTCTGGGCCAGTTCGGTGGACCAGCGTTCGGCCAACCGGCCGGTGGCCAGCGCCAGGGCCAGGGCAAAGACGGCCAGAAAGGCCATGGCGGCGGCCGAGAATACCGTCAGCTGCGCGGTAAAGCCGGTCGGCGGCACCACGCGGTCCGTGCCCGCCGGGTCGGGCCGGGTCAGCCCCCGCCACAGCGCCGCCAGGTCCAGCGATTTCAGATCGGCTTTCTTCACAGGTCCGCTCCCGCCAGTTGCAGCCTCTTGCCCGCGATGCGCAGCACCCGCGCCTGCACCTGCTGCTTGGCGGCACGGATCAGGTTCAGGTCGTGGGTGGCGATCAGCACCGCCTTGCCAGAACGGTTCAGTTCGATCAGCAGCTGCAAAAGCCGCATCGACATGTCCCAATCCAGGTTGCCCGTCGGCTCATCGGCCAGGATCAGGTCGGGCGACATGATGACGGCACGGGCCAGGGCGGCGCGCTGCCGCTCGCCCCCGGAAAGCTCGGGCGGCATGGCGCGGGCGTGGCCGGACAGCTGCACCCAGGCCAGAAGCTCGCCCAGGGCCGGCATGTCGATCTGCTCGCCCGAAACCAGCAACGGCAGCGCGATGTTTTCCGCCACCGGCAGGTGGTCAAGAAACTGCGTATCCTGATGCACCACCCCCACCCGGCGGCGCAGCGCGGCGATGCCGTCGCGCGACAGCGTGCGCACGTCCTGGCCGAATGCCGTCATCTGCCCCGCACTCGGCATCAGTTCGGCATAGCACAGCCGCAGGAAGGTGGTCTTGCCCGCGCCCGACGGGCCGGTCAGGAAATGAAAGGAACCCGGCTGTAGCGTCAGCGACATGTCGGCAAGCAACGGATCGTTGCCGCTGTAGCCGAAGGACAGGTTCTGCATCTCGATCACTGGTGGTCCCTTTCCGAGCGGGCTGCTTGGCGCGCGGTTCCTGGCTTGATAGAACAGTCGCGCGGCGAATGCGAGACGCCCGCATGATCGAAACCATCCCCGACCGGAGCCGAAAGACCAGCCCATGCGCCTGACCTGCCCCCGCTGCGCAGCCCAATACGAGATTGCGGAATCCGCCATTCCCGCCTCGGGGCGCGAGGTCGAATGCTCGGCCTGTGGCCATGTCTGGCGCCAGCCAAGGCCCGGAAAATCCGCCTTGCCGCCCGAAGCCGGCCCGCGGGACCCCCATGCCCCCGAGGCACGCCCGGTGCTGAACCGGCCGCTGGACGAATCGGTGCTGGCCATCCTGCGCGAAGAGGCCGCCCGGGAATTGCGCGCCCGCCAGACGGAAATGCGCCCGCCCACCGCCGATCACAATCCCGCGAAGCCGGTGGCCGAAGTGCCGCAGGACATGCCGGATGCAGCCCGGCCGGAACACAGCGCAGCGGAAAACGGGACAGAGGCCGAGCCGCTGGTCGACTGGCCCGCCGTGACCGTGACCGAGGCCGGCCACGCCTCCTTGCCCGACAAGACTTCCGTTGAAAGACCTGCTGAGGCTCCTACTGAGACCCAGGCCGCTCCCCTGCCCGAAAGCCCGGGCGCAGCCGATCCGGCCCTTGACCCTGCACCGCAGGATCGGCCCCAGCCGGTAGCGGCCCCCGTCCTGCCCGATGCCGAGGAACTGGCCGCCACCCTTACCCGCTCGGTCACGCCGCAGCCCGATGCGGCAGCCCAGGCCGAAGAACCGCCCTCGCCCGCCGCATCGCTGATCCGGCCCGCCGCGCCGGAAGCCGGATCCGGCCAACCCGCCGAAACCGGCAGCCTGCGCGAAGCACCCGTCCCCGCCATCGTGCCGGTGCGACGCGATAGGACGGGCTATGCCACGGGTTTCGGCCTTGCCGCCATGCTGGCGCTGGGGGTGGTGGCGCTCTATGCGCTGGCGCCGCAGATCCCGGCCGATGAAGGCGGCAACTGGCTTGCCGGATTGCGCCAGCACATCGATCATGGCCGGCTCTGGCTGCACGACCGCATCCTGGGCGAATAGCACGTTTCGGCCCTGCTGACGTGACGCGGCACCCCATGCAGGCCGGTTCGACGCCGGCCGCGGACCTTCCTGCGACGGTTCAGAAATTCTCCAGAAGCCGGCCCAGATAGTCGCGCTCGTCGCGCGGCCGCTCGCGCTCGCCGGTGCGGCGGCGGATCTCGTCCTGCAATTCCCGGGCCTTGCGCGAGGGATCGCCCCCCTCAGCGAGCGGATCGCCCGAGGTGATCGAGCCGCCGTCGCCCGACAGCGCCCGGCCCAACGGATCGGTCTGCGGCCGGCGGTCGTAGGGTTGCGCCAGCCCGCGCTGGCCGCGCGGATCGCCCGAGGGGCCCTCGGGACCGTCCTGCTGCCCGCCCTGCTGCGGCTCGCCGTCCTGCCCCTGCTGCCGGTCCTGCGCCATCATGTCGCCAAGCGCGCGCATCCCCTCGCGCATGGATTGGATGGCCTGGGCCTGGCGCTCCATCGCGCCGGCGGCGTCACCCTCACGCAGGGACTGCTCGGCATCCTCCATGGCACGGCCGGCCTCGTCCAACTGGCGACGCGCCTCCTCGCCCTGCGGCGTGCCGCGGCCGGGCAGCAACCCGCGCTGCCGGCCCAGATCCTCGCGCAACTCGCGCTGGCGGTCGGCGAGCTGCTGGTTGTCCTGGCTGCCCTGCCCTTCCTGGCCCTGCTGCCACTGGCCGTATTGGTCCTGCATCTGGCGCATGGCCTCGTCGGCCAGCTTCTGCTGGTCGCGAAGGGTCTCGGCCAGCCGGTTCATCGGACGCTGGCGGCCGCCCTCGCCCCCTTCGGATTGCGTCACCCGCAGGTTCTGCATCATGCGGTTGAACTGCTCCAGCAGTTCCTGGGCCTCGGCCATGCGGCCCTCGTTCATCAGGCGCTGGATCTCGTCCATCATCTGCTGGATCTGGTCGCCGGTGATCTGCTGGCGGCTCTGGGCCGAGCGGTCGAAACGCTGGGCCGGATCCTCGCCCTGCTGCTGGGCCAGCATGTCCAGATAATCGTCGGTGGCCTGCTTCAGCTCGTCCATCAGCCGCTGGATCTCGTCAGGGCTGGCGCCGTTGCGGATCGCCTCGGACAGCCGCTCCTGGGCCTGCTGCATCCGCTCCAGAGCATCGGCCAGGCCGCCATCCTCCAGCGCGACGGCCGCGTCCCACAGCAATTGCGCCAGCTTGTTGCGCGCCTCCTCGCTCAGATTGCCGGCTTCCAGCGTGCCGACGGCACCCCGCAGGCCGTGATAAAGCTCCTCCTCCATGAAGCCGTCGGGCTGCCAGCTCGCCGCGCGCAGAACCTGGGCGCTGCGGGCAGCGTTTTCGCGCGACCACAACAGGTCGCGCCGCACCTCGATCAGCGCCGCCGCCAATGGATCGAAGAAGCGCCGCCCCGGCAGCACCATGCGCATGGGGGCCGAGACACCCTGCTGCTCGATCCCGTCCTCGACCTGCAGCGAGATGGTCACCGGCAGGTTGGCCCAGGGGTGGCGCGCCAGGTCGCCCACCAGCCGGCCGCGGACCTGCTTGCGGCTGCCGGTCGCGGGCAGCGGCAGGTCCAGCGCCACCGTCTCGCGCGGCTCGGGGTCGGGCGCCAGGCCAAAGCGGCGGTCCACCGCATCCAGGTCCAGCATGATGACCGCCTGCCCCCCCGCAATGCCGTTGTCGTCGCTGGCGGTGAATTCCTGCACCAGCCGGCCGTCGGCTCGCCGCTCGGGCGCCTTGCCCGGTGCGACGACCGGCGCCGCATCGGGCAGCACGGTCACGTCGAAACGCCGCCCGGCGACCTCGACGACCCCGTCGCGCTCGGCCATGAACTCCGGCGCCGAAGGCTCGCCGCCCGGCAGCGCAGCACCGATGTCCTGCACGATCCCGGCGCCTTCGCCATAAAGCCGGAAGCTCAGCTTCGAGCCCTTGGGAAGTTCCAGCCCCTGCCCCTCTGGCAGGGCGTTCAGGTAAAGCGTCGGACGCCGGGTATAGGCGGGCGGCTCGGCCCAGCCCTCCCATGAGGGGCCGGCCTCGCCCCCCGGACGCACCTCGGGCATGGGCCGGAAGGTTGCGCCCAAGGCGGCGATGCCCTGCCCCAGTTGCCCCGTGGGCGCAAAGATCAGCGCCATGACCAGCGCCACCATGCCGACCAGCCGCAGCGCGACCGGATCGCGCCAGCGCAGCCGCGCATCGGGGGCGACCGGCCGCGCGGCCGAGGCCACCGCCTGCATCCGCGCCAGATGCGCCCGCCACAGCGCGGCCGCACCGCCGTCCCCGGCACCCACGGCCACCTGATCGCGCAGCGCCGAAAGCGGCCGCCCCGGCAGGGTCAGATCGACCCGCGACCGCGCCGCCTCGGCCGAAGGCCGCCGGAATCGCCGCAATCCCCAGGCCAAGGCCGACAGCACGGCCAGCACCACCGCCGCCATGCTCCAGAACAGCACGCGCGAGGACAGCAGATCGGTCACGCCGAAGGCCAGCGCCGCCAGCGCCAGGGCCAGCAGCACGCCCAGCGGCCAGAACGCCGCGGCCAGCGCCTCCCACCACATGCCGGCGCGGGTCAGCCAGACCGCCCGGCGAATCCGGCGTGGCTCATCCCGATCCACGATCACGCCCCTTCATTTTCCGTTTGGGAAATACCCCACGGGGGCCCGGGGGTGTGAAACCCCCGGTCGCAACGGCGCGGGAATGAGCGTTCAGAGCCATTCCGGGATGGTATCGCGTCCCAGCATTTCCTCAAGCGTCGGTCGCGCCCGAATGACGGCGAATTGATCGCCGCTGACCAGAACCTCGGGCACCAACGGCCGGGAATTGTATTCCGAGGCCATCACCGCGCCATAGGCCCCGGCCGAGCGCAACGCCACCAGATCGCCGGGGCCCAATGCCGGCAGCTCGACCGCCTTCTGGAAGGTGTCGCCGGTCTCGCAGACCGGGCCGACCACGTCATGCGGCGCGACCTCGGCCCCCGGCGCCGCCTCGCGCACCGGGACGATGTCGTGATGCGCGGAATACATCGCCGGCCGGATCAGATCGTTCATCGCCGCGTCGAGGATCAGGAAATCCCGCCCCTCACCCTGTTTCAGATAGATCACCGAGGAAAGCAGGATCCCGGCATTGCCGGCGATGTTGCGCCCCGGCTCGATCTCGATCTCGCAGCCCAGGTCGCCCACGGCATCGCGGATCACCTGGCCGTATTCGATGGGCAGGGGCGGCGCATTGTTGTCGCGCCGATAGGGAATGCCCAGGCCGCCGCCCATGTCGAGCCGGGTGATCCGGTGCCCGTCGGCGCGCAGCGCGCGGGTCAGTTCGGCCATCTTGGCATAGGCTTGGCGATAGGGCTCCAGGTCGGTCAGCTGGCTGCCGATATGCATGTCGATGCCGACCACCTTGATCCCGGGCAGGCGCGCGGCATGGGCATAGACCTCGCGCGCCCGCGCGATGGGGATGCCGAACTTGTTCTCGGACTTGCCCGTGGCGATCTTCTCATGCGTCCTGGCGTCCACGTCCGGGTTCACCCGCACGGCGATCGGCGCCTCGACCCCCATGGACGAGGCGACGCGCGACAGCAGCTCCAGCTCGGGCTCGGATTCGACGTTGAACTGGCGGATGCCGCCTTCCAGCGCCATGCGCATCTCGGGTTCGAGCTTGCCGACGCCCGAGAAAACGATCCGCTCGCCCGGCACGCCCGCCGCCCTGGCGCGCGCATATTCCCCGCCCGAGACGATATCCATGCCCGCGCCCAGGTCGCCCAGAAGCTTCAGCACCGCGATGTTCGAATTCGCCTTGACCGCAAAGCAGACCAGGTGATCGGTCCACGCCAGCGCCTGCTGGAACAGCTTGAAATGCCGGGTCAGCGTGGCGGCGGAATAGACATAGACCGGGGTGCCGACCTCGGCCGCGATGCGGGCCAGCGGCACCTCCTCGGCATGCAGCCAGCCATCGACATAGTTGAAGTGATCCATCAGGTGATCCTGCGAGAGCGGATGAACAGATATAGCGGCAGCGCAAAGCCGATCCCCAGCGCCAGCCCCGGCAGCGTCAGCAGTGCCGCCCAGTTGCGGCGCAGCATGGTCTCGATCAGGCACCACAGCGCCAGCGTGGCCTGCGCCACCAGTTCGGACCCGCCGGCGCCTTGCCAAAGCGCCTCGCCCCGCCACAACGCCACGACAAGGCCGACCAGGGCAAGCCCGGCCCAGGCCAGCCGCAGCGGCGTCAGCTCAGAGCTGCGTGATGACACCGAAACGCGCCTCTCCGCTGATATGCACGCCGGGTTCGCGCACGGTCTCGCGGGCGGGCTCGGGACGGGTCGGGGCGCCATCGACGCCACAGGCGGCCAGGGTCGCCAGGATCAGCGCGAAAGCGGCCAAAAGCAGATGCTGCGTCATGCGGATTTCTCCTCCAGTTTCTCTTTCCAGCGGGCGATCTGGGCGCGGACCTGCGCCGGAGCGGTGCCGCCATAGCTCATGCGCGAGGCGACCGAGTTATGCACGCCCAGCACGCCATAGACATCCGCGGTGATCGCCGGGTTGACCGATTGCATCTGTTCCAGCGTCAGGTCCGGCAGGTCGATGCCCGCCTGCTCGGCCATGGCGACCAGCGCGCCGGTCGCATGATGGGCGTCGCGGAAGGGCAGCCCGGCCTCGCGCACCAGCCAGTCGGCCAGGTCGGTCGCGGTCGAGAAGCCCGAGCCCGCCGCCGCCTCCAGCCGCTCGCGATTCGCGGTCAGGTCGGTGAGCATCCCCGTCATCGCAGCAAGCGCCAGCATCAGGTTGTCGCTCGCGTCGAAGACCTGCTCCTTGTCCTCCTGCATGTCCTTGGAATAGGCCAAGGGCAGGCCCTTCATCACCACGAACAGCGCCACCGCCGCGCCCAGGATGCGGCCGATCTTGGCGCGGATCAGCTCGGCGGCGTCGGGGTTCTTCTTCTGCGGCATGATCGACGAGCCGGTCGAGAATCGATCCGACATGGTCACGAACCGGAACTGGGCCGAGGACCAGATCACCAGTTCCTCGGCCAGCCGCGACAGGTGGACGGCGCAGATCGCGGCGCTCGACAGGTATTCCAGCGCGAAATCCCGGTCGCTGACCGCGTCGAGGCTGTTCGCCATCGGCCGCTCGAAGCCCAGCGCCCGGGCCGTCGCCTCGCGGTCGATGGGAAAGCCGGTGCCGGCCAGGGCGGCGGCGCCCAGGGGCGATTCGTTCATGCGCCTGCGCGCGTCCCGGAAACGCGACAGGTCGCGGCCGAACATCTCGACATAGGCCATCATGTGATGGCCCCAGGTCACCGGCTGCGCGGTTTGCAGATGTGTAAAGCCCGGCATGACCCAATCCGCGCCCTTCTCGGCCTGCGACAAGGCGGCGCGGATCAGGGCGTCCAGCCCGGCGATGGCGGCGTCGCACTGGTCGCGCACCCAAAGCCGGAAATCGGTCGCCACCTGGTCGTTGCGCGAGCGCGCCGTATGCAGGCGCCCCGCCGGCTCGCCGATGATCTCCTTCAGCCGCGATTCCACATTCATGTGGATGTCTTCCAGCGCAGTCGAAAAGGGAAAGTCGCCCTTCTCGATCTCTGACAAGACCGTGAGCAGCCCTTCCCCGATCGCCTCGGCATCGCTAGTGCTGATGATGCCTTGTGCGGCGAGCATCGCGGCATGGGCGCGGCTGCCCCGGATGTCCTGGGCATAGAGCCGCTGGTCGAAGCCGATCGAGGCGTTGATCGCCTCCATGATCGCGTCCGGGCCTGCGGCGAAACGTCCGCCCCACATCTGGTTGGCGGTGGTGGGCTGCTCGGTCATGACTTGTCCTTCGGGGGGTGGAATGCGTTGGCTGGTTCTTTATACGGCGCTGCTGATCGGTGCAAATGCGGGTTTCGGCCCGGCAATTGCCGTGGAAATCGACTGGCAGGCCGCCCATGACGGCGGGCTGGCCAAGCTGGCGCCGACCGATCCGACCCCGGTGCCCGCAACCGCCTTCACCGACCCCGAGGGCGGCACGCACAGCCTGGCCGACTGGCAGGGCAAGGTGGTGCTGCTGAACTTCTGGGCGACCTGGTGCGCCCCCTGCCGCGAGGAAATGCCCTCGCTCGACGCGCTGCAGGCCGAGATGGGCGGCGAGGATTTCGAGGTCGTGGCCATCGCCGCCGGCCACAACCCGCCCCCGGCGGTCAGGAAGTTCCTCGACGAAGAAGGCATCACCCACCTGCCCGTGCATCTCGACCCGCGCCAGCAACTGGCGCGCGAGATGGGGGTCATGGGCATGCCGGTGACCGTGCTGATCGACCGCGAGGGCAACGAGATCGCCCGGCTGATCGGCGGCGCCGACTGGTCCTCGGAGGCGGCCAAGGAACTGGTCAGGCAGGCGACAGCGCCTTGACGCGGGCGTGGGCCGGGCAATGGGTCATGTGGTCGTTGACCAGCCCGCAGGCCTGCATGAAGGCATAGGTGATCACCGGGCCGCAGAAGTTGAAGCCGCGCTTTTTCAACGCCTTGGCCATGGCTTCGGATGCCGGGGTCTTGGCCGGAACCTGGTTCATGCTGGCGAACTCGTTCTGGATCGGCCGGCCGCCGACAAAGGACCAGATGAAGGGCGAAAACCCCTCGCCCCCCTCGATCTCCAGGAACAGCCGGGCGCCCTTGACGGTGGCCTCGATCTTGCCGCGATGGCGGACGATGCCCGGGTTTTGCAGGGCACGCGCGATCTCGGCCTCGCCCCAGGCCGCGACGCGCTCGGGCTCGAACCCCTCAAAGGTCTCGCGAAAGGCATCGCGCTTGCGCAGGATGGTGATCCAGCTGAGGCCGGCCTGAAAGCCGTCCAGCACCAGCTTTTCCCAAAGCGCGCGCGCATCGTATTCCGGCACGCCCCATTCCTGGTCGTGATAGGCGACATAAAGCGGGTCGGAGCCGCACCAGGCGCAGCGTTCGGTCATATCGGGCAAGGGTCGGTTAACCTCGAGTCGAGAAAGCGGGTCCAGTTTACGCGATGTTAGAACATGATCGCCAGAGTGCCGCCAGTGACAGGAGGCTTGGCATGACCGACAATATCGATTCGCGACTGGAAATGGGCTCTCCGCTGGATTTCGCCGTCGATCGGCAGTCGCGGGTGACGATGACCGCGGTCCGGGGCGCGGTATCGCGCGGCAACGCAGTGCTGGCCTATCAGCCGGTGGTGCAGGCGGATCGCCCCGACCACGCCGCCTTCCACGAAGGACTGATCCGAATCATCGACGAAACCGGGCGCATCGTGCCGCTGCGCGACTTTCTTCCGCTGGCCGAGACCACCGAGCTGGGCCGGCAGATCGACTGCCTTTCGCTGTCGCTGGGCCTGAAATCGCTGGCCGAGGAACCCTCGCTCAGGCTTTCGATCAACATGTCGGCGCGTTCGATCGGCTATCCGGCCTGGCTGCGCATCCTGCGCGAAGGCATCGCCGCGGACGATAGCATCGCCGAGCGGCTGATCCTGGAAATCACCGAAAGCTCGGCCATGGGCATGCCCGACCTGGTGGGGCGTTTCATGCAGGAGTTGCAGGCCCAGGGCGTCAGCTTCGCGCTGGACGACTTCGGCGCGGGCTATACCTCGTTCCGCTATCTGCGCGATTTCTGCTTCGACATGATCAAGATCGACGGCCAGTTCGTCCGCGACATCGCCACCCAGCGCGACAACCAGGTGCTGGCGCGGGCCCTGCAATCCATCGCGCATCATTTCGACATGTTCACGGTGGCGGAATCGGTCGAGACGGCGGATGACGCCGCGTTCCTGATCGACATGGGAATCGACTGCCTGCAAGGCTATTATTTCGGCGCGCCGACCATCATGCCGCCGTGGAAATCGCCCAGTTCGGCTGCCCGGCGCGGCTGAGCACGTCTCGCCCGGCGGTAGAATCGCCTCGGCCTTTCCGGCGGCCATGCCCGATACCGCCCCGCGGCAATATCGCGGTAACCCGGGAATTGCCCGACCGACCGACCGGCCTGCGCAAGCCCATGCGCAAACCCCATGGCTGCACCCGCGATCCGGGGCGTCGCACCGTCAAGTCCGCTTGACCTCGGGTAACGAAACGGCAAACAGTCGTCCTGTAACCGATACTTTCGGACATCTGGGAAGGAGCCCCGCCATGACCAAAGCCGTAATCGTCTCTGCCGCCCGCACACCCGTCGGAAGCTTCCTGGGATCCTTTGCGAACCTGCCGGCGCATGAGCTGGGCGCCATCGTCCTGAAAGCCCTCGTCGAGCGGGCCGGCATCGATCCTTCCGAAGTGTCCGAAACCATCCTGGGCCAGGTGCTGACCGCCGGCCAGGGCCAGAACCCCGGCCGCCAGGCGCATATCAAGGCGGGCTATCCGCAGGAATCGGCCGCCTGGGTGATCAACCAGGTCTGCGGCTCGGGCCTGCGCTCGGTGGCGCTGGCTGCGCAGCAGGTGCTCTTGGGCGATGCCACCGTGGTCGCGGCGGGCGGCCAGGAATCCATGTCGCTGGCACCCCATGCCGCCTATATCCGCTCGGGGCAGAAGATGGGCGACATGAAGATGCTCGACACCATGATCAAGGACGGGCTCTGGGACGCCTTCCACGACTATCACATGGGCACCACGGCCGAGAACGTCGCCGGGAAATGGGGCATCACCCGGGCCGAGCAGGACGAATTCGCGGTCGCCTCGCAGAACAAGGCCGAGGCCGCGCAGAAGGCCGGGAAGTTCGCCGACGAGATCGTGCCGGTCACGATCAAGGGCCGCAAGGGCGACACCGTGGTCGATGCCGACGAATATGTCCGCCACGGCGCCACGCTGGAGGCGATGGAAAAGCTGCGCCCCGCCTTCAGCAAGGACGGCACGGTCACCGCCGCCAACGCCTCGGGCCTGAACGACGGCGCCGCCGCCGTGCTGGTGATGACCGAGGACGAGGCCGCCCGCCGCGGCCTGACCCCGCTGGCCCGCATCGCCTCCTATGCGACCGCCGGCGTCGATCCGCAGATCATGGGCTCGGGCCCGATCCCGGCCAGCCGCAGGGCGCTGGAAAAGGCCGGCTGGTCGGTGGGCGACCTGAACCTGGTCGAGGCGAACGAAGCCTTTGCCGCCCAGGCCATCGCCGTCAACCGCGACATGGGCTGGGACCCCTCGATCGTGAACGTGAACGGCGGCGCCATCGCAATCGGCCATCCGATCGGCGCCTCGGGCTGCCGCATCCTGAACACGCTGCTGTTCGAAATGCAGCGCCGCGACGCGAAAAAGGGCCTTGCCACGCTGTGCATCGGCGGCGGCATGGGCGTCGCCCTGTGCCTTGAACGCCCCTGATCGAAAAAGGTGCGCGCAACTATCTTGCGCGCACTCGCCCGGTTCGGTAACACAATTTCAAGACCATTTTCAGAGGGGGACGAGAAATGGCAAAAGTGGCCCTTGTGACCGGCGGCTCGCGCGGCATCGGCGCAGCGATCTCGAAGGCGCTGAAAGAGGCAGGCTACACCGTCGCGGCGAACTATGCCGGCAACGACGATGCAGCCCGCGCCTTTACCGAGGAAACCGGCATCAAGACCTATAAATGGTCGGTGGCGGATTACGACGCCTGCGCGGCGGGCATCAAGCAGGTCGAGGAGGAACTGGGCCCCATCGCCGTGCTGGTCAACAATGCCGGCATCACCCGCGACGCGATGTTCCACAAGATGACGCCGCAGCAGTGGAAAGAGGTGATCGACACCAACCTGACCGGGCTTTTCAACATGACCCATCCGGTCTGGTCCGGCATGCGCGACCGCAAATACGGCCGCATCGTCAACATCAGCTCGATCAATGGCCAGAAGGGCCAGGCCGGCCAGGCGAACTATTCGGCGGCCAAGGCAGGCGATCTGGGCTTCACCAAGGCGCTGGCCCAGGAAGGCGCGCGCGCCGGCATCACCGTGAACGCGATCTGCCCGGGCTATATCGGCACCGAGATGGTCCGCGCCATCGACGAGAAGGTGCTGAACGAACGCATCATCCCCCAGATCCCGGTCGGCCGCCTGGGCGAGCCCGAAGAGATCGCGCGTTGCGTCGTCTTCCTGGCCTCGGACGATGCCGGCTTCATCACCGGATCGACCATCAGCGCGAACGGCGGCCAGTTCTTCGTCTGATCCGCCACCCCTGACATGCAACGGCCCGCGAGATCTCGCGGGCCGTTTCTCATTCCATGGGTTGGCCTTCGGGCGGGACGGGCCCGCCCGCGTCGCAGTCAATGCGACAGGCGCGTGATCTCTTCCTTGAGGCGAAGTTTTTCCTTCTTCATCTGGGCGATGGTGAGGTCATCCGTGCCGGGGCTGCGATGTGCGGCCTCGATGGCGCTCGAAAGTGACTGATGTTTACGGCGAAGCTCCTGCACATGGGATTCAACCGACATTCCGTCCTCCTCTTGGATTGATCGAACCAAGGGATTGCAGCACAGATTTGTCATATTGTCACCGAAAATTCGGGGGCCCGAGCGAAAGTGCCGCACCCCCGCGCAAAACCGCCTGCGCGGCTTCTGTCAGGTCCTCCTGATCGGCCGAATGTGACGGTTTTGCATGCATGACGAAGGGGGATAGCAGGCGCAGCGGCGCCCGCGCACCCTTGCGGGCGCAGACGATGACGCGACCCGCTTCGCGCCCTTCGCGCGCTGTCACTGGCAGGATTGTGATCGCTCCGGCCGGGTCCGAAAGCGCGGCCAGAATCGCCGCCAGCCGGTCGGCGCGCTGGATCAGCGTGATCCAGCCGCCCGGCCGCAACCGGCGCAGCCCGGCCTCGATCCACAGCGGCAGCGGGGTCACCTCGTGCCGGGCGCGGCCACGCCCCTCATCGGGCGCCGGCGAGCCGCCGATGAAATAGGGCGGATTGGCGATGACGTGGTCGAAGCCCTGTTCGCGCAGGGCGGCAGGCATCCGGGCCAGATCGCCCTGATGCAGTTCCGCCGCGATCGCATTGGTCGCGGCATTCTGCCGCGCCAGTTCGGCATAGGAGGGTTGCAGTTCCAGCCCCGCCAGCCGCAGGCCCGGCACCCGCGCGCCCAGGCAAAGCATCGCCACCCCTGCCCCGCAGCCCAGTTCCAGCACCGATTCACCCGTCCGTGCCGGGCAGGCGGCGGCCAGCATCACCGCATCGGCCCCGGCGCGATAGCCGCGCGCGGGCTGGAGGATGCGCAGGCGGCCGCCGAGGAATCCGTCCTCGCGCAGCTCAGTCATGATGGATGCGATTGTCCCGCAGGATGGCCCGCGCCATGAACAGGTCGCGATCCGCCACCATCAGCCGGCGCGGCAGGATGCCCAACGAGCCTTCCAGCACGCTCATGTGCTGGTCCAGCGGAAAGGACTGGATGCCCTCGGCCGCCAGCAGGTCGGCGGCGCGGGTGATGAGAAGCGGGTCAGTGGTGCGTAGAAGCTCTTTCATGGCACGGGAAAGTTACGCGGCTGTTGCGCATGTGTCCATGGCATGGCAATGGCTTGCGGCGAAAGGGGATCGCTGATGGGCATGAACGAAAACGTCTCCAAGCCGCTCGACCGGCTGTCGGCCGAACTCGCCGGGGATATGGACCGGGTCAACGCGCTGATCCGCGAACGCATGGCCAGCCGCCACGCCCCCCGCATTCCCGAGGTCACCGCGCATCTGGTCGAGGCCGGCGGCAAGCGGCTGCGGCCGATGCTGGTGCTGGCCGCCGCGCGGCTTTGCGGCTATGCGGGCGAAAGCCACATCCTGCTGGCCGCGGCGGTCGAGTTCATCCATACCGCGACGCTCTTGCATGACGACGTGGTCGATGAAAGCCAGCAGCGGCGCGGCCGGCCGACGGCCAACCTGCTATGGGACAACAAGTCCAGCGTGCTGGTCGGCGATTACCTGTTCGCACGCAGCTTCCAGTTGATGGCGGACACGGAAAGCATGCAGGTCATGCGCATCCTGGCCAATGCCAGCGCCACCATCGCCGAGGGCGAGGTGCTGCAGCTGACCGCCGCGCAGGATGTCTCGACCACCGAGGACACCTATATCCAGATCGTGCGCGGCAAGACGGCGGCGCTGTTCTCGGCCGCGACCGAGGCGGGGGCGGTAGTGGCCGGCGCCGACCCGGCGGTGCAGCGGGCGCTGTTCGACTATGGCGACGCCTTGGGGATCGCCTTCCAGATCGTGGACGACCTGCTGGATTACGGCGGCTCGACCAGCACCATCGGCAAGATGGTCGGCGACGATTTCCGAGAGCGCAAGCTGACGCTGCCGGTGATCAAGGCCATCGCCCGCGCCGATGAGGTCGAGCGCGCCTTCTGGGAACGGACCATCGGCCAGGGCCAGCAGGACGAAGCCGACCTGGCCACCGCGCTGGAGATCCTGCGCCGCCGCGAGGCGCTGGAGGCCGCCCGCGCCGATGCCATCGCCTGGGCCCAGCGCGCCAAGGCGGCGCTGCAAGCCGCACCCGACCAGCCCTTGCGCAGGATCCTGGCGGATCTGGCGGATTTCGTCGTCTCGCGCCTGTCCTGATCGCCAAGCCCCGCGCAACGCCAGGCCCCACCTAACGAAAAAGCCCGGCGCAAAGCCGGGCTTTTCCTTTGCCTGAAGCTCTGCCTCAGTTGTTATAGGCGCTCTCGCCATGGGTGGTGACGTCCAGGCCCTGCCGCTCGTCATTGCCCGAGACGCGCAGGCCGATCACCGCCTTGACGATCATCAGCGCGATGAACGAGACCACGGCCGACCAGGTCACCGCGACGATCACGCCCAGCGTCTGGGTCATCACCTGCCCGGCAATGTCGTAGCCGGCCACGACCGATTCGGTCGCATAGTCGTAGAGGCCCGAGCCACCCAGCGACGGCGCCGCGAAGACGCCGGTCAGGATGGCGCCGACGATGCCGCCGATGCCGTGGATGCCGAACACGTCCAGGCTTTCGTCCACGCCCAGCTTGGCCTTCAGGCTGACGACGAACCACATGCACAGGAAGCCGGCGGCCAGACCGATGACGATGGCACCCATCGGACCGACGAAACCGGCGGCGGGCGTGATGCCGACAAGACCGGCGATGGCCCCCGAGACCCCGCCCAGAAGCGAGGGATGGCCGCGGAACAGCCACTCGCCAAAGGCCCAGGCCAGCGCGGCGGCGGCGGTGGCGACGGTGGTGTTCAGGATCGCCATGGCGGCGGTGCCGGTGGCTTCCATGTTCGAGCCGGCGTTGAAGCCGAACCAGCCGATCCACAGCAGGCAGCCGCCCAGGAAGGTAAAGGGCAGGTTATGCGGCGCCATCAGTTCCTTGCCGTAGCCAAGGCGCGGGCCGACGACCAGCGCGGCGACCAGGCCGGCGACGCCGGCGTTGATATGGATGACCGTGCCGCCGGCAAAGTCCAGGTCGCCGTGGCCGAACAGGAAGCCGCCGGGCGCGTCGAAGGCGCTGGGGCCGCCCCACCACCAGACCATATGCGCCATCGGCAGATAGGAGAAGAAGAACCAGATCACCACGAAGGCCAGCACGGCGGCGAATTTCATCCGCTCGACCGTGGCGCCGACGATCAGCGCCGGCGCGATGCAGGCGAAGGCCATCTGGAAGATGATGAAGACATATTCCGGCACATAGACATTGGTGGTGAAGGTCTCGGCCAGCGACGAGCTGTCGACGCCCGCCAGGAACGCCTTGGAGAAGCCGCCGATGAAGGGCGTGAGCCAGGTCGCCTCCTCGGCCGAACCGGCGCCGGTGAAGGCCAGCGAATAGCCGAAGCAGACCCACAGGATCGACATGATGCAGAAGATGGTAAAGACCTGCATCAGCACCGAAAGCATGTTCCTGGCGCGCACCAGCCCGCCATAGAACAGCGCCAGCCCCGGGATGGACATGGCCATGACCAGGATGGCCGAAATCATCATCCAGGTCGTGTCGCCCTTGTCGACGATGGGCGCAACAGCCTCGACGACGGCTTCGACGGTTGCCGCCGGGGCTTCGGCATCCTGCGCCAGGACCGGCATCGCCAGCCCGATCAGCGGGAGGGCGAGCGCCGGGATCATGGGTTTGATCGCGGTAGGTCTCATCATGTTTCCTGCACCTTCTTTCTGCGTTGCAGCAGTTCCATGTCCCGGCCAGAAAACCCGCCGCCCCCGCCCGGGCACAAGGTTTGTGCAGCTTTCGGCCGAGCCCGCCCCTCGTCTGCCCGAAATAAGGGCAGCGATGCCGGGCTTTGCGCCATGTCGCGGCAGTTCACTGATAGGTCATCTGTGTTCTCAAGCCCCGGGGTTTGCTGTATGTTGCGCGCCAACGGGCCGGAGCAATCGGCCGGGCAGGAAAGCAGGCATGAAGAAACCGACCGGCACGGGCCGCATTGTCGCGGACAAGCGCAATTTCGACCAAGCCCCTCAGAAAAGGCAGAAACAATCCGGCGGAGCGCCCGGCAAGCCGCCCCGGCGACCGCGGCGCGGCAATGTCGTGACCCGGGGAATCGCGGGATTCGTCTCGCTGGTCTGGCGGGTGATCTGGGGTTCGGTCTGGCGGCTGGGGCTGACGGTGGCGCTGATTCTCTTTGCCGCCAGCTTCTATTACTACACGACGCTGCCCGAACCTTCGGCGCTTTTCGACGGCCGTGCCCGCGGTTCGGTCACCATGCTGGACGCCGAGGGCCGGGTTTTCGCCTGGCGCGGCGAAACTTTCGGCATGGTCAGCGCCGACAAGATCGCGCCGGTGCTAAAGGATGCGGTGGTCGCGACCGAGGACAAGCGCTTCTATCGCCACCTGGGCGTGGACCCGCGCGGCATCGCCAGCGCCGTCAAGATCAACATGGCAGCCGGCCGCGGCCCGCTGGAGGGCAACGGCGGCTCGACCATCACCCAGCAGGTGGCCAAGCTCCTGTGCCTGGGCGAGACCTTCGACCCGATCCGCTGGAAATCCGAGGCCGATTTCGAGGCGGAATGCCGCAAGTCCTCGATCTGGCGCAAGGTCAAGGAAGTGCCCTATGCGCTGGCGATGGAGGCGAAATACTCCAAGCAGGACATCCTGAACATCTATATGAACCGCTCCTATCTGGGTGCGGGCGCGCGCGGCTTCGAGGCGGCGGCGCAGCGCTATTTCGACAAGTCGGCGGCCGATGTGAACGCCGCCGAGGCCGCGATGCTGGCCGGCCTGCTCAAGGCGCCCAGCTATTTCGCGCCGACCTCGAACCTGCAGCGCGCGCAGGACCGGGCCACGGTGATCCTGGGGCTGATGCATGAGCAGGGCTATCTGGACGACAAGCAATTCGCCGAGGCCAAGACGCAGCCGGCGGCGCTGTCCAGGGCGGCAGCGGCACGGGCGGGCGGCTATTTCGCCGATTGGGTGATGGAATCCGGCCCCGGCTTCCTGACCAGCGAGACGACCGAGGATGTCACCATCACCACCACGTTCGACCAGCGCGTGCAGCGCGCCGCCGAACGGGCGCTGAAGCGCATCTTCGACGAGAAGGTCGCGCCCGGCTCCAAGGCGCAGGCAGCGGTGGTGGTGATGTCGCCGGACGGCGCGGTGCGGGCGATGATCGGCGGGCGCGACAATACCGCGACCGGCACCTTCAACCGCGCCACCCAGGCCAAGCGGCAGACCGGCTCCAGCTTCAAGCCCTTCGTCTATGCCGCCGCGCTGGACCAGGGCTACAGCCCGAACGACACGGTGCTGGACGCGCCGCTGACCATCAACGTGCGCGGCTCGGGGCCGTGGTCGCCGCAGAACTACACCCGCCGCTATTCGGGCGAGGTGACGCTGACCCGCGCGCTGTCGCAATCGCTGAACACCGCGACGATCCGCCTGCAAGAGATCGCCGGCCGCGACGCGGTGCGCCGCGTGGCGCAGGATTTCGGCTTTGCCAGCGACCTGGCCAGCGGCCCCTCGCTGGGGCTGGGCGTGTCGGAATCGACGCTGCTGGCCATGACCGGCGCCTATGCCGGCATCCGCAACGGCGGCACCGCCGTCAGCCCCTACGGTCTGGTCGAATTGCGCATCAAGGGCGACGATCAGGCGCTGATCGGCCAGGCGGGCGGCATGGGCCAGCGCGTGATCTCGCAAAAGGCGGCCGGAGAGTTGATCGGCATGATGCAGCAGGTGATCGAGCGCGGCACCGGCACCCGCGCGAAACTGTCGGGTCGTCCGGCGGCGGGCAAGACCGGCACCACCTCCAGCTATCGCGACGCCTGGTTCATCGGTTTCACCGGGCAATACGTCACCGGCGTCTGGATGGGCTACGACGACAACACGCCGCTCAAGGGCGTGACCGGCGGCGGGCTGCCGGCCGAGATCTGGCAGGCCGTGATGGCCGAGATCCACGACGGCCTGCCGGTCGAGACGCTGGGCAATTTCGCCTTCGACCCCGACAGCGCCGTGCCGCAGGTGGTCAGCACCGGCGGCGATGGCGCGGCCGATCCGCTGGCCGCCGCGCTTTCCGAGGCGCTCGGCCAACCCTCGCCGCAGGGCCAGGGCCAGGCACAGCCCGCGCCCACCGAGGGGCAGTCCCTGCCCGATCCAGGCGTGCAGACGCCCGGCGGCCCGCCCGCCTTCCCGGCCGAGACCGTGACCAGCGGGCCCGAGGCCGAGATGCCGCCGCCCGACGCCGACGATGCGCTGACCCAAGCGTTGCGAGGCATCGAAGGGGTCTATCAGCAATAGAACAAGGCCGGTCCCGCGGGGCCGGCCTTTCCTTTGACGCGGGGTGTGTCCTTCAGCCCGCCTGTTGCAGATCCGCCGTCAGCGCCGCCAGATCACCCTTGCGCCGCGAAAGCATCGCCCCGATCTCGGCGCGCTCCGACGCGAGCATGTTCACCCCCTCGATGATGATGTTGAAATAGCGGCTTTCCCCGGACTTGTCCGAGACATGCCACTCGACCTCCATCGGGCTGCGCCCCTTGAGATAGGCGACCGAGGTCACGGCAAAGAAGGATTTCACCGGCTTTGCGCCCGTCACCTCGATCTTCGAGCCGATGAATTCACGGAAGCGCTTGCCGTATTTGCGGCCGATATAGCCCTGGAACGCCTGGCGATAGGCGGCGAACTCGGCCGCACCGGCCTGGCGCGCAGCCGGCCCCAGCGCCGAGCGGGCGATGATCTCCACATCCGCATAGCGCGCGAAGATCGCCTCGAAGGCGCGATACATCTGCGGCGCGGGCTGGCCGGAATTAATCACGGCATAGACCTCGGCCAGGGATTGTTCGATCAGCGACCGCGCCTCGCCGGTATCCAGCGCCCAGGCAGGCCGGGCGGCGACCGCCAGCCCCGCACCGATCAGGGCCAGGAACCCGCGGCGGGTGTCATTCGGCATAAGGGTCAATGTGTTCTCCTTCCTCGCCCAGTTCATGGCGGCGATGCTGCAGCCAGATCAGCCGCGTCTGGGCATAACTATCGGCGCTTTCGTGCAGGATGGAATCGACGGAATCGCCGAAACGGCCCCGCTCACCGGCTTTTGAGGCGACGCGCGCGCCCATGCCGATCAGATATTGGTCGCGGTTCAGCCAGCCGCGCATCGGATCGATGACCAGATCGACGACACGGCCCACCGCATCGCGCTGGGTCGAGGGGCCGATCAGCGGCAGTTCCAGATAGGGCCCCTCACCTACCCCCCAGGTGGCAAGCGTCTGGCCGAAATCCGTATCCTCCTCGGGCAGGGCGAAATCGCTGCCGGCCGGGTCCAGGAAACCCGCGAGACCCAGCGTCGTATTGACCAGAAAGCGCAGGGTGCTGCGCGCGGCCGGCCCCGGCTTGCCCTGCAGCAGGTGGTTCACCACCTTGCCCGGCTGCGCCAGGTTCGAGCCGAAATTGCCGACCGCACCGACGGCATGGCTGCCGACGCCGTTCCCGCCCGACATGCCCGAGCCCAACGGCTTGACCACGCGCGCATCAAGCCCGCGATTGAAGGCGTGGACCTTGCGATTCATCGGCTCATAGGGATCGTTGATGCCGTCGTCGCCGCGATCCGCCGAACAGGCCGCCAGCATCGCGGCCGCGACAAGAAGAATGGGAAAGTTCCGCGCAGGCAAGCTTTTGATAACCTTCTGTAGCTAGGACTTGTCGAACCGGCGGCGATTCGCCCCGGCGAAGGGGCGGGATGGCGAGCGGACTGTTTCACGACCGCGCTTTGGGATATGCGCTGGGACGATTCCGGGCAAGCCCGGTCAGGTTGACGAGGAAGGAACCGGCATGGCCTTGCCGCCGATGCGACATGACGGCCGACGCGAGCTGAAATCCGCGCGAGGCATGGCCTGGCAGCTTTATGCCATGGTCGGCCTGTTTTCGTTCGCGGTGAACCTGCTGATGCTGACCGGGCCGCTCTTCATGATGCAGGTCTATGACCGCGTGCTGGCCAGCCGCTCGGTCGAGACGCTGACGGCCCTGTTCCTGCTGGTCGTCTTCCTGTTCGCGCTGATGGGGGTGATCGACCTGGCGCGCAACCGCGTCATGGCCCGCATCGCCGCCCGCTTCCAGGAACGGATGGAGGGGCGCGTCTTTACCGCCGCGCTGCAGGACGGCCAGGCCGCCGGCTCGGACCTCGTGGTGCGCGGCGGCATGCGCGACCTCGAGGCGGTGCAGCGGCTGATCGCCTCGCCGGTGCTGATGGCGCTGTTCGACCTGCCCTGGGCGCCATTCTTCCTGGCAGCGGTCTTCATCTTCCACCCGATTCTGGGCGCGGTGGCGACGGCGGGCATGGCGGTCCTGGTCGTGGCGACGCTCATGAACCAATGGCTCAGCCGCGACATGCTGCAACAGGCCGCCATCGCCGGCCAGTCGGCCGAGCGCATGTCCGACCTCTATCGCGACGAAGGCGAATTGATCGGCTCGCTCGGCATGCGGGCGGCGGCCTTCCGGCGCTGGCAGGCGACGCGCGATGCCGCGACGGCGGCGACGATGCGCGCCAACGACCGCTCCACCGGCTTTACCGTATTCTCCCGCACCTTCCGGCTGTTTCTGCAAAGCGCGCTGCTGGCCGCCGGCGCCTGGCTGGTGCTGCGCCAGGAGGTGACGCCGGGCGCCATGATCGCCTCTTCGATCCTGATGGGCCGGGCTCTGGCCCCGGTCGAGCAGGTGGTGGGCGGCTGGTCCATCGTCCAGCGCGCCCAGGACGGCTGGAAGCGGCTGGTCGAACTGCTCTCGCGCCGCCCGCCGCTGGCGCAGCGCACGCCCCTGCCCCGGCCCGAGGCCCAGCTTGAAGTCCGCAACCTGACCGTCGTGCCCCCCGGCCAGGGGGCGGCGGTGCTGCGCGGCGTCAGCTTCGACCTTGGCCCCGGGCAGGCGCTGGGGGTGATCGGGCCTTCGGGCGCCGGCAAGACCACGCTGGCGCGGGCGCTGATCGCGGCATGGCCCGTGGCCTCGGGCTCGATCCGGCTGGGCGGCGCGACGCTGGACCAATACGACCCGGATGCGCTGGGAGGGCTGATCGGCTATCTGCCGCAGCAGGTGACGCTGTTCGACGGCACCATCGCCGAGAATATCGCCCGCCTCGCCCCCGAGCCCGATCCGCAGCGCGTCGTCGCCGCGGCCATGGCGGCTGCCGCGCATCGCATGATCCTGGACCTGCCGCAGGGCTACGACACCCGCGTCAGCCAGACCGGCGGACAGCTTTCCGGCGGACAGATCCAGCGTATCGGCCTGGCCCGCGCGCTTTACGCCGATCCGGTGATCTTCGTCCTGGACGAACCGAATTCGAACCTGGACAACGAGGGATCGACGGCCCTGAACGTGGCGATCCGCACCATCAAGGCGCGCGGCGGCGCGGTCATCATCATGGCCCATCGTCCCGCGGCGATCACCGAATGCGAATTGCTGCTGGTGCTGGACCAGGGCCTGCGCCGCGCCTTCGGCCCGCGCGACGAGGTGCTGAAATCGCTGGTCAGGAACGCCGACCAGATTACCCGCGCCCAGGGCCATGGCGGAGGCGTGACATGACCGATCCCAACCAGCTTGGCCGCGCGCCGGTCGAAAGAATGCCCGCCCAGCCGGCCGGCAAGCCCGCCGGGCACCCGCCGCATTTCCACCCCCAGCCGGTCCAGTCCACCACGGCACAACCCGCACCTTCGCCTCAGCGCCCCGAATGGTCGGCGCGCGGTCCGGTCATCCTGGGGCTCGTGGCGATGCTGGTTCTGATCGGCGGCTTCGGGCTCTGGTCGCTGACCGCGCGCATCTCGGGCGCCGTCGTCGCCTCCGGCCAGGTCGAGGTCGAGCAGCGCCGCCAGGTCGTGCAGCATCCCGATGGCGGGGTCGTGGCCGAGATCCTGATTCATGACGGCGAAAGCGTGACGGCGGGCCAGCCGCTGATCCGGCTGGACGGCGCGCTTCTGAACACGGAACTCGCCATCGTCGAGGGGCAGTATTTCGAGATCCTCGCCCGCCGCGGCAGGCTCGAGGCCGAGCGCGCCGACGGCAAGGAAATCGCCTTCCCGCAGGAACTGATCAAGGCTGCCTCAAGCCGCCCCGAGCTTCAGGCGCTGGTGGACGGCCAGTCCAGCCTGTTCCTGGCCCGGCTCGACACGCTCGAACAATCGCTCGGCCAGTTGGCCAAGCAGGCCGAACAGGTGCAATCCCAGATCGGCGGCGTCGATGCGCAGGCGCGGGCGCTGGAGCAGCAGCGCGAGTTCATCTCGCAGGAGCTGCGCGACCAGCGGTCGCTTCTGGAAAAGGGGCTGGCCCAGGCGCCGCGCGTGCTGGCGCTGGAGCGCGAGGCGGCGCGGCTCGACGGACTTCTGGGCGAGGCGACGGCATCCCGCGCCCGCGCCGTGACGCAACTGGCCGAAATCGACCTGTCGCGGCTGGAAAAGACCGCGACCCGCCGCGAAGCCGCCGAAACCGAGCTGCGCGAACTGGGCTATCGCGAGCTGGAGCTGGCCGAGCGCCGCCGTTCACTGATCGAACGCATCACCCGGCTCGAAATCCGCGCCCCGGTCTCGGGCGTGGTCCAGGAATTGCAGATCACCACGCCGCGCTCGGTGATTCGCCCGGCCGATCCGATCATGTTCATCATCCCCCAGGACCGGCCGCTGGTGGTCGCCGCCCGCATCGCCACCATCAATATCGACGAGGTTCACCCCGGGCAGGAGGTGGTGCTGCGCTTCTCGTCCTTCTCGTCGCGCACCACGCCGGAAATCGACGGGGTGCTCAGCCGCGTCTCGCCCGATACGCTGATCGACCAGGCCACGCATGCACCCTATTATCGGGCCGAGGTGACGATTCCTCCCACCGAGGTCGAAAAGCTCAAGGGGTTGGACCTGGTGCCCGGCATGCCGGTCGAAGTCTATGTCCAGACCGGCCAGCGCAGCCCGATGGCCTATCTGGTCAAGCCGCTCTCGGATTATTTCACCCGCGCCTTCCGCGAGGATTGAGAGGGCGGGACGGGTGCGGCCACGCCGGAATTGCAGGATGCGGCGCGGCGTTCCCCCTGCCGGGAACCGACGCAACGTCGGCGGCAGGGAACGAACCGCGCATGATCCTGGCGCATGCCAAATCGGGCGGCGTGATCCGGGTGCGGCCAACCGTGCATCCCCCGGCATGGTCACGGGCAAGCAGCCGCACGAACAAGGGCGCCCTTGCCGCCTGAACCCGGGCCGATCGCGCCGCTCTAACAGGCTGCTGAAAAAGGATTTTGAGAGGACGGCGCGGCGGAAATCGTTCTAGATCCAGCGAAGATCGGCCTGAAAAATGAGCCGTTTTGGGTCGATTTGAGGCGGATTTCCCGGTTCCCCGTCCGCGTTGTCCTGTCGCACGACTTTTTCAGCAGCCTGCTAAAGGCCAAGGCACCAGCGCATGATGGCCTTTTGCGCATGCAGCCGGTTCTCGGCCTCGTCGAAGATGACCGAGTTCGGACCGTCCATCACCGCGCTGGTCGCCTCGTCGTCGCGATGCGCGGGCAGGCAATGCATGAACAGCGCATCGGGCTTGGCATGGGCCATCAGCGCCTCGTTCACCTGATAAGGGCGCAGCTGGTTGTGCCGCCGCTCGCGCGCAGACTGCGGGTCGTGCATCGAGACCCAGGTATCGGTCACCACCAAGTCGGCGCCCTCGACCGCCTTCGCCGGATCGCGCTCGATCACCGCCTGCACGCCCTGGGCGCGGGCGAAATCCAGCGCCTCGCGCTCGGGGTCCAGCGTCGGCGGGCCGGTAAAGGTGAAGTCATAGCCGAATTGCCCGGCCGCATGGATCATCGAGCAGCAGACATTGTTGCCATCGCCCGACCAGACCACCTTCTTGCCGGCGATGGGGCCGCGATGCTCCTCGAAGGTCATCACGTCGGCCATGACCTGACAGGGATGGGTGCGGTTCGTCAGCCCATTGATGACCGGAACGCTCGCATATTCCGCCATTTCCAGCAGCGTCGCCTCTTCGAAGGTGCGGATCATGATCAGGTCGACATAGCGCGACAGCACCCGGGCGGTATCGGCGATGGTCTCGCCATGGCCCAGTTGCATCTCCTTGCCCGACAGCACCATGGTTTGCCCGCCCATCTGCCGCACGCCCAGATCGAAGCTGACGCGGGTCCGGGTCGAGGGCTTTTCGAAGATCAGCGCCACCATGCGGTTCTTGAGCGGCAGGTCGGCGTCGGGCGTGCCCTTGGGCTGGCCGCTGCGCGCATCCTTCATCCGGCGTGCGGAATCGATCATGCCGCGCAGATCGGACCGGTCGGTGTTGTGGATGTCGAGGAAACTGTTCATTTGTCACTGTCTTTCGGATTGATCTGGCAAGCAAGCCGCTTTGCCGAAGGGAGGTCAAGGCCAAAGGCCCCGCGTCGCCGCGGAATTCGACATCCCCTCATCGGTGCCGCGTCATGACGCGCGCCAGGGTTCCGTCCTCGGAGGGACGCAACTCCTCACCCCGAAAACCGGCCTTTTCATAGGCGCGAATGGCGCGCAGGTTGTCGGGCTCGGGGTCGATGACCAAGATCGGCGCCTCTGCCAGCAGCGTGTCGGCCAGGGCGCGCAGCCAAAGCCCGCCATGGTCGAAGCCGCCGGGCCCGGAAAAGCAGTCGATCGCCAGCGCCTCGGCCGGCAGGTCGGCAAAATGCGGCGCGCCCCAGTGATGCGCCGGATAGAATTGCGCATAGGCGATGGGCGCGCCGTCCATCAGCGCCAGCCATTGCCGCATGGCCGGCTCGTCCAGGTCCTCCTCGATCCCGGCCAGCTCCTTCTCGGCCCCGCGCCACCAGCGTGAGACCTCGGGCTGGCGCAGCCAATCCGCCAGCATGGGCAGATCGGCGCGCGTGACCGACCGGAAGCCGAACCTATCCATCGATCCTTCCGGCCGCCCGGTCCAGCCGGACGACCGCCTCGGCGATCTCCTCATCCGAGATGGTGAGCGGCGGCAGCAGGCGCAGCGTGTCGTCCGCCGCGGCCACGGTCAGGATATGCTCGTCGTAGCCAGCCTTGACCAGTTCGCCCGGCGCGACCTTGCATTTCAGGCCCAGCATCAACCCCTGTCCGCGCACGTAGTCGAAGACATCGGGATGCGCGGCCACCAGCCCCTCCAGCTTCTGCCGGAACAGCGCGGCCTTGCGGTTCACCTCGGCCAGGAACTCGGGCGCCGCGACGATCTGCATCACCTTGGCGCCGACCGCGCAGGCCAGCGGATTGCCGCCATAGGTCGAGCCATGCGTGCCGGCGGCCATGCCGGCGGCCGCCCTTTCCGTCGCCAGCACCGCGCCCAGCGGGAAGCCGCCGCCGATGCCCTTGGCGATCATCATGATGTCGGGGGTGATGCCGGCATATTCATGCGCGAACAGCTTGCCGGTGCGGCCCATGCCCGACTGCACCTCGTCCAGCACCAGCAGCGCGCCGGTCTGGTCGCAAAGCTGGCGGATCGCTGCCAGGTCGGCGTCGGACAGCGGGCGGATGCCGCCCTCGCCCTGCACGGGCTCCAGCATGACGGCGGCAGTGCGGTCCGAAATCGCGGCCTTCAGCGCCTCCATGTCGCCCCAGGGCAGCTGGCGGAAGCCCGGCATCAGCGGACCGAAGCCCTTGACCATCTTTTCCGAACCCGCCGCCGCGATGGCGCCGGTCGAGCGGCCGTGGAAGGCGCCCTCGAAGGTCAGGATCTCGTAGCGGTCGGGATCGCCCGCGTCGTGCCAGTATTTGCGCACCATCTTGATCGCCAGCTCCGCGGCCTCGGTGCCGGAATTGGTGATGAAGGCGGTATCGGCGAAAGTATGCTCGACCAGCAGGTCCGCCAGCCTCTCCTGCTCGGGGATCTGGTAGAGGTTCGAGACATGCCAGATCCGGTTCGCCTGCTCGGTCAGGGTGGCGACCAGCTCGGGGTTGGCGTGACCCAGCGCGTTCACGGCAATGCCGGCGCCCAGGTCCAGGTATCGCGTCCCGTCCGTCGCGATGGCCCAGGTGCCCTCGCCCCGCTCAAAGGCGATGGGAGCGCGGTTATAGGTCGGCAGGACGTGCGAAATCATGGAGTTACCCTCTCTGGGAACGGCCGCTTGGCGGCACCATGGCTGACGGAAAGGCGGTAAGGCAGGCGGGATCGGACGTTGAAGGCGTCAACGTCGGGGACGGGCGATATGGGCGGTCCGAACGATCATGCCCCGTCGCATAGCGCGGAAGCGTGCGCCGTGCAACGGGGTTTTCATGGCTTCATGCGATAGCCCGAGGCCAGCCAGCGCCATGCCGTGAACAGCACCAGCGCCACCGTCAGCGCGCAGACCGCCAGCCCGCGCAGCACCGGCGCATCCGAGACGCCGGCGATGCCGTAGCGCGCACCGTCGATCAGGTAGAAGATCGGGTTCCAATGCGCCAGCACCCGGAACGGCTCGGGCAGCGCCTCGACCGAATAGAAGGTGCCCGACAGGAAGGACAGCGGCGTCACGATGAAATTGGTGATGACCGCCATCTGGTCGAATTTCTGCGCCACGATCGCGGCCAGCAGCCCCAGCCCGCCCATCAGCAAGGCGCCCAGCACGATGAATGTCAGCGCCCAGAGCGGATGCGCCACCCCCTGCCCGATGACCAGCGCCATGCCGGCGGCTATGGCGGCGCCGACGATCAGCGCGCGGGTCACCGCGCCGATCAGATAGCCGGCCAGGATCTCGCCCGCCGAAAGCGGCGGCATCAGCGTATCGACGATGTTGCCCTGCATCTTGGCCGAGATGATGCTGGAGGAGGTGTTGGCGAAAGCGTTCTGGATCACCGTCATCATCAGGATGCCCGGGCCGAGAAAGGCCAGGTAGGGCAGGCCCATCACCTCGCCCCGGTTTTGCCCCAGCGCAAGCGCAAAGACGATCACGAACAGCGCCGAGGTCATCAGCGGCGCAAAGATGGTCTGCTGCCACACGCTCATGAAGCGCATGATCTCGCGACGGCTGAGCGTATAAAGGCCCAGCCAGTTCACCCGGCCAAAGCGGCGCACCCCCATCTGGCGAAATCCGGGGCGGGACTGGATCGGCTGCATCGGGGCTCCTTGAATTTGCGGGCTCGGATGGGTAAATCTGGCTATCCCCGGATTTAAGGCCGGGTCTTGCGGAATTGAAGCCACTAGCACGAAGAGCGCCGGGACGCATCCCGGTGCAGGAAAGGCAAACCATGTCCTGGACCGACGAGCGCGTCGAGACGTTGAAACGCATGTGGGCCGAAGGCCAGTCGGCCAGCCAGATCGCCAAGGAGCTGGGCGGCGTGACCCGCAACGCAGTGATCGGCAAGGTCCACCGCCTGGGCCTGTCGAATCGCACCGAGGACGGCGCGGACCCCGCGCCCGAACCCGTCGCGAAACCCGCCGTCGCCGCGGCGGCACCCGAGCCCAAGCCCGTCCCCGCCCCGGCGCCCGCCCCCGTGCCCAAGCCCGCCGCTGCGGCCGCCCCTGCGCCGGAACCGGCGCCCGAGCCGGCACCGCAGCCGGCAAGCTTCAACCGCCGCCCCATCGTGCCGGCCGGCCAGCCGCTGCCGCCGCAGCCTTCAGCCAACGAGATCAGCCCCGAGGCGCTGGCCTCGGTGCGCGAGGTCGAGAAGCGCGCCCGCAAGCTGACGCTGATGGAACTGACCGAGCGCACCTGCAAATGGCCCATCGGCGACCCGGCGACCGACAAGTTCTGGTTCTGCGGCCTGCCCTCGATGCCCGGCAAACCCTATTGCGAGGCCCATGTCGGCGTGGCCTTCCAGCCGATGAGCTCGCGCCGGGACCGCAGGCGCTAGGTGCCCCGCTTTCCCCGGCTCGCGGCGCTGGCCGTCACGCTGGACGGCGCAGGCGACACGGCCCGCGCGCTGCTGGTGCAGCGCCGCAACCCGCCCGATGCGGGGCTCTGGGGTTTCCCCGGCGGCCATGTCGAGCCGGGCGAGACCGCGCTTGACGCGGCAGCGCGCGAACTGGCCGAGGAAACCGGCGTCGTCGGCCGGCCACGCGCCTATCTGGACAATATCGACGTGATCGAGCGCGGCGCGGATGGCGCGCTGCGCTTTCATTTCCTGCTGGCGGCGGTGCTGTGCGACCATGTCGCGGGCGAGCCGGTGGCGGCGGACGATGCGCTGGACGCGCGCTGGGTTACGGTCGCGGACATCCTGGCCGGACGCCTGCCACTCAGCGCCAGCGTGCCCGATGTCATCCGCAAGGCGCTGGCCTGCCGGGAGGCGACCTGCTGATCCTCTGGTCGGGTGGCGCGTCCGGGGCGCGGCGAAAACCGCCCGAACCGCTGGCCTTCGCCGCCCGTGCTGGATAAAGAAGCGCAAGAAACCCAACAGGATCCGAACATGGCGCGGCATCTCATCACCTCGGCGATCCCCTATATCAACGGGATCAAGCATCTCGGCAATCTTGTCGGCTCGCAGCTTCCGGCGGACCTTTACGCCCGGTATCTGCGGGGTCGCGACAATGAGGTGATGTTCATCTGCGCAACGGACGAACACGGCACCCCCGCCGAGCTTGCCGCCGCCAAGGCCGGCAAGCCGATAGCCGTCTATTGCGCCGAGATGCATGAGGTCCAGGCAGAAATCGCGCGCAATTTCGGCCTTTCCTTCGATCATTTCGGCCGCTCCTCCAGCGAGCGCAACCATGTGCTGACCCAGCATTTCGCCGGCAAGCTGGACGAGAACGGCTATATCGCCGAGGTCGAGGAGCGGCAGGTCTATTCCATCGACGACGGCCGCTTCCTGCCCGACCGCTATATCGAGGGCACCTGTCCCAATTGCGGCTATGACAAGGCGCGCGGCGACCAGTGCGAGAACTGCACCAAGCAGCTGGACCCGACCGACCTGATCGAGCCGCGCTCGGCCATTTCCGGCTCGACCAATCTGGAAGTGCGGGCGACCAAGCACCTCTACCTGCGCCAGCGCTCGCTGAAGGACCGGATCGCCGCCTGGATCGACAGCAAGACCGACTGGCCGATCCTGACCACGTCGATCGCCAGGAAATGGCTGAACGACGGCGACGGCTTGCAGGATCGCGGCATCACCCGCGACCTCGACTGGGGCATCCCGGTGAAAAAGGGCGACAAGCCCTGGCCGGGGATGGAGGGCAAGGTCTTCTACGTCTGGTTCGACGCGCCCATCGAATATATCGCCGCCACCGCCGAGGGCGCCGACAAGCGCGGCGAGCCCGACAGCGCCTGGCGCCGCTGGTGGCGCCTGGACGAGGGCGCCGGGGACGTGACCTATACCCAGTTCATGGGCAAGGACAACGTGCCCTTCCACACGCTGTCCTTCCCGGCGACGATCATCGGCTCGGGTGAGCCGTGGAAGCTGGTCGACTACATCAAGAGCTTCAATTACCTGACCTATGACGGCGGCCAGTTCTCGACCAGCCAGGGACGCGGCGTGTTCATGGACCAGGCGCTGTCGATCCTGCCCGCCGATTACTGGCGCTGGTGGCTTCTGTCCCACGCCCCCGAATCGGGCGACAGCGAGTTCACCTGGGACAATTTCCAGCAATCCGTGAACAAGGACCTGGCGGACGTGCTGGGCAACTTCGTCAGCCGGATCACCAAGTTCTGCCGCAGCAAGTTCGGCGAGACGATCCCCCAGGGCGGCAGCTACGGCCCCGAGGAAGAGGCGCTGATCCAGGCGCTGACCACCCGCATCCGCGCCTATGAAGGCTTCATGGATCATGTCGAGGTCCGCAAATCGGCGGCGGAGTTGCGCGCGATCTGGGTGCTTGGCAACGAATACCTGCAATCGGCAGCACCCTGGTCGACCTTCAAGACCGACCCGGACAAGGCGGCGATGCAGGTCCGGCTGGGGCTGAACCTGATCCGGCTTTACGCGGTTTTGTCCGCGCCCTTCATCCCCTTCGCGGCGGATGCGATGCTGGCGGCGATGCAGACCGAGAACCGCGACTGGCCCGACGATGTCCGCGCGGCGCTGGAGGCCCTGCCCGCCGGCCATGCCTTTACCGTGCCCGAGGTGCTTTTCGCCAAGATCAGCGACGAAAGCCGCGACGAATGGCAGGACCGCTTCAAGGGCATCCGCGGCTGACCCCGACCCACGCCCTGCGGCAAAATGACGCGATCCTGTGGCATTCGTGCCACAGAACCCTTCCCAAACGGGATGATCCCTTGTCCCGCGAAAGAGAGGCTGGTTAATCGCCGGCAGCTACCCAGGTCTTGGCACTCCCTCTCTCGCCCTCTCGGCCCAGGCAAAAACCTGTTCCTGTTGTCGAGAGGTGACGATGCCGTCCTTTCCATCCCATCCCCCTGCCCGCCTGGTCCACAGCCGCAGCATTCGCGCGGCTTTGCCCTCGTCCGGGCGGCTCGCCGGCCTTCTTCTCGGTTTGACGGCTCTCACTGCCCCGGCGGTTGCACTGGCACAGGCGGAACCTGAAGTCGTCGAGCTGGATACCGTGGTCATCGTGACCTCTGCTTCATCGATCGCCACCTCGATTCAGGATGCGCCCGCCTCGATTACCGTAATCGATCAGAGCGATATTCAAGCCAAGGGCGCGCGTCATCTTCAGGACGTGCTGCGCACGGTTCCGGGCCTCAACCTGACCCGCGGGAATGACGGCAACTCGCAGGTGTCCTTCCGCGGCCTGTCCTCGAGCCGGACGCTGACACTGATCGACGGCAAGCGCGTCAGCAGCCGCAACACCTTTGCGCGCCATTATCAGGGCGACCTGCAAATCGTGCCGCTGGATGCGATCGAGCGCATCGAGGTCGTGCGCGGCCCCATGTCGACCCTTTACGGTTCGGACGCGATGGGCGGCGTCATCAACATCATCACCAAGAAGGCGACCGATACCTGGTCGGGCTCGCTGACCACCGACTTCGGCTTCGCGGATGAAAACAGCACTGCCGACAGCCGGTCGATCTCCGGCTATGTCTCAGGTCCGCTTGGTGAGAACCTCAGCCTCTCGGCCTGGGGCAAGCTGGCCGAAATCGATGCACCCGAAGAACCTTATGCCTATTCCCCTGGCCAGGGCGGCTCACTCAGCCCACTTTACGCTTCGAACGGCACCCGCACGAAGACGCTTGGCGCACGGCTGACCTGGACACCGCAAGAAGGAATGGAATGGGGCGCTGAAGCTCAGACCTCGGTCGACAACTATCTAAGTGATGCCGGCGCGCATGACACCAACGAGGTCACCAAGAAAAGCATCGGGCTGACCAACGAATGGCAATTGGGTCAGGGCCATCTGTCCAGCTATCTGCGTTACGAGACATCGGGCAACGAGACCTGGAACTCGACGGATGAGGTCTGGAACGACCCCATCGACTATGACACGACCACCTTCGAGAGCCGCTATACCTCGCAAACGAACCTGGCTGGCCGGCAACTGGACTACACCATCGGCGGTCTGGTCGCGCATGAAAAGCTGAGCGATCCCCAAACCACTTCGGGCGCGCTGATCGAAGGCTCGGTCAATACCGCCGCGATCTATGCCGAAGGCCGCCTGCAGGCGACCAATGCATTGAGCCTGACCACCGGGCTTCGCGTGGACCACCATGAACGCTTCGGCACACATGTTACCCCGCGCATCTATGCCAATTACGACTTCGGCAACGGGCTGATGCTGAAGGGCGGTTATTCGCAGGCCTTCGTCGCGCCCGACCTGCGCAACCTGAATCCGAACTACCAGATGGGCTCGCGCGGGAATGGCTGCAAACCCTACCAAGGCCCCTGCACCATCATCGGCAACCCCGACCTTCAGCCCGAAACCTCGGACAACTTCGAGATCGGCCTGAACTACCAGGGCGAGCACAGCAGCTGGGAAGTCACCGCCTTCTACAACGATGTCGAGGACATGATCAGCGCCCGCAGGATCCGCCCGGCCACGCCCACGGAATCCGCCCTGTTCCAGCGCGACAACTTCGATTACGGCAAGACCGCCGGCATCGAATTCGGGCTGGATCACCAGATCAACGACGACCTGACCTGGACCACCTCGGGGACCTATATCGCCAAGTCCGAGTTCAAGTATGGCGACTTCGACACCGCCTATCCGATGGCGACGACTCCGAAGTGGAACATCACTACGGGTCTGGCCTGGCAGGCGAACGACCGGCTGAACCTTTCGGGCGAGGTGACCTATGTCGGCAAGCAGGCTGGCTATGTGGTCGAGGACGGGCTCGTGGTCGGCGAGGGCGAACAGGCCTCGGTCCCGGCAGGCCAGAACAGCAAGGCCTATTATCTGGTCAATGTCGCTGCCGCCTATGACCTGAACGATATGGCCACGCTGAATGTCGGTATCGACAACCTGTTCAACGGCCAGCCGGAATCCGATGTCTCTTATCGCGAGAACGGGCGACTGTTCACCCTGGGCATCACCACCCGCTTCTGATCCGGTTAACAGCCGAAAAGTGCCGGGCCGCCCCGAAAGGGCGGCCTTTTTCGTCGCGACAATATGGAACCTTGCGACAGCTCGACGCATGATTGACCGAGGACCAAGCATAGCGGAGAGGGCCATGACCCATTGCATCCTGATCGGCGCCCCGGTGGACGAGGGGCAACGGCGGCCCGGCTGCCTGATGGGCCCCGCCGCCTATCGCGTGGCCGGACTGGCCTCGACCCTGATCGATCTGGGCCATACGGTCGAGGATCGCGGCGATCTTCGCCCCGCCCCTGGCCGGGGCCAGGCTTGCGCCAACCCGGCCGTGCATCACCTGCCCGAGATCATCGCCTGGACCGAGGCGCTACGGGCCTCCGGCTGCTCGGCGATGGAAGAGGGCATGCCGATCTTTCTGGGCGGCGATCATGCGCTGGCGCTTGGTTCCCTGGCCGGTGTGGCCGCGCATGCCCGGGCGGCGGGACGGCCGCAATTCGTGCTGTGGCTGGACGCGCATAGCGATTTCCACACCGTCGAGACCACCACCTCGGGCAACCTGCACGGCACGCCGCTGGCCTATGCCTCGGGGCGGGCGGGCTTCGACCCGTTTCCCGCCTTCCCGGCCCCGATCCCGGGCAGGAACATCTGCATGTTCGGCATCCGCAGCGTGGACAGCGCCGAATCCGCCGCGCTGCGCGAAACCGAAATCATCGTGAACGACATGCGCGTGCTGGACGAACGCGGCATCGTCGCACCGCTGCGCGAATTCCTTGATCGCGTGCAGGCCGAGAACGGCATGCTGCATGTGTCGCTGGACGTGGATTTCCTCGACCCCTCGATCGCGCCCGCCGTCGGCACCACCGTCCCCGGCGGCACCACCTTCCGCGAGGCGCATCTGGTTTGCGAGCTTCTGCACGAAAGCGGCCTGATGACCTCGCTCGACCTGGTCGAACTGAACCCGTTCCTGGACGAGCGGGGCCGCACCGCCAAGCTGATGGTCGATCTGGTCGGCTCGCTGATGGGGCGCAAGGTCTTCGACCGACCGACGCGCAGCTATTGACAGGCCCGGCGACGGGGGCGGCGAGCGACGGGGGCGGCGACTGAGGCTTGCCAATCTCCGTCCCGCCCGCTAGCCAATCCCGGCGCGGGCGTGGCGGAATGGTAGACGCATGGGACTTAAACTCCCTGGGGCGCAAGCCTGTGCGGGTTCGAGTCCCGCCGCCCGCACCAAGACCCCAAGCCCCATGCCTAAGACACGTGCCGCATCGCCCGGACGGCCTCGTCCCAGCCAGCGGCACATGGGCCGCCGCGCAGGCAAGCGCCGTCAGATCACGGCCGCAAGCGCTCCGCAAAAAGGGCAGGAAGAGCGCACCGGTTCGCCCTTCCCTGCCACCCCACGGACCCTCACCACCACGCTCGGGTCGTCGGGGGCTGCTCCCTCTGCCGGCATGTCCTGCTTACTCCGGCCCCCGATTCACCGCAAATCGCAACTGCGCGCGATTTTACACAAATCAGCCTTGGTTCCCCTGCGAGCCTCGGCTAGGTTCGCGCCGCAATCCGAACCCAGGAGAACACGATGGCGCAGCGCCTCCACCTCGTTTTCGGTGGTGAACTTGTCGATCCCACCCGGACCGAGTTCCGCGACACCAAGGACATCCACATCGTCGGCATCTTCCCGAACTATGCCGAAGCCCACGCCGCGTGGAAGGCCGAGGCGCAGCGCACCGTGGACAGCGCCCATACCCGCTATTTCATCGCCCACCTGCATCGGCTGCGCGACGAGGAGCACGAGGTCAGCCCGACCGAGGAACTGGGCAGCTAAGCCGCCGCGAATCGCGATGTCCCCCGCAGATGCAACCGCATCCCTGGCGCTCTGGCTGCATCTGCGCCGCCGCGCAGCGCTGGCCACCGGGCCGGTCGAGCCCGTCGACGCCCCGCAGGGCGAAGGGCCGCTGGTCATGCTGCATCTTTCGGAACAGGCCGACGAGCCGGGACAGTCGGTCGCGCTGGTCAAGGCGCTCCTGGCAAGGCGGCCGGGCCTGCGCTTCGCCTTTTCGGGCGCGACTTTGCCGCCCGAGGCCCTGCCCGCCGGACTGCGCGCTATCACCCTGCCCGATCTAGGGGACCCGGCCGCGGCGCGCGAGGTGATCCGGGCGCTGCAACCGCGCGCGCTGCTGGTGCTTGGCGACCGGCTTCCGGCCTCGCTGATCTCGGGCATGGCCGAACGGCGCCTGCCGATCATTCTGGGCGAGGCGCGGCTTGTGACCTATACCCGGCGCGGCTCGTGGCGCGGGGCGGTCAATCGCGGATTGATAGGCAGGATCACCCGCGTCCTTGCCCCGGACCCGACCGCAGCGGCCGCCGCCCGGCAGCTGGGTGCCCCGCCCGACCGGATCGAGCTGACCGGGCCGATCACCGAGACGCGCCCGCCGCTGGTCGCGAACGAGGCCGAACGGCGCGCGCTGGCCCAGATCCTGGCCGGCCGCCACACCTGGCTCGCGGCTTGCCCCACCCTGCCCGAGGCCCGGCTGGCGCTGGCCGCCCATCAGGCGGCACTGCACCACAATCACCGTGCGCTGCTGATCCTGGCCGGCCTGCCGCCCGAGACGATCCCCGGGATCCGCGCCGAGGTCGAGGCGCTTGGCCTTGCGGCGGTACTGCGTTCGGACGACGAGGACCCCTCGCCGGACGACCATGTGCTGATCGCCGAGGATACGCATGAGATGGGGCTGTGGTATCGGCTGGCGCCGGTCTGCTTCATGGGCGGCACCCTGCTGTCCGGCCCCGGCCTCGCGCCGCGCCACCCGTTCGAGCCCGCCGCGCTCGGCTCGGCCATCATCCACGGCCCGATCACCGAGGCGCATGGCCCGGAATGGGTGCAGCTGGACGGAGCCTCGGCCGCGCGGCTGGTCGCGGACGCAGCCGGGCTGACCCGGGCGGTCGAGGATCTTTCGGCACCGGACCAGGCGGCTATGCTGGCCGGGAACGCCTGGTCGGTCAGCACCGGCGGCGCCGCCGTGCTGCGCCGCATCGCCGAGATCGTCGTCGAAGCCATGGAGGATACGCGATGAGCCGCCGCGCCCCCGATTTCTGGTTCCAGCCCCCGGGGCTGCGCGCCCGCCTTCTGGCGCCGCTGGGCGCGCTTTATGCCGCCGCCACCGCCCGCCGCCTGGCGCGCGGCCCGCGCACGCGGCCGGGCGTGCCGGTGATCTGCATCGGCAACCTGAACGCCGGGGGCACCGGCAAGACGCCCACCACCATCATGCTGGCCCAGCTTTTGCAGGATCGCGGCGTGGCGGTTCATATCGTCTCGCGCGGCTATGGCGGCAGCGAAAAGGGGCCGCGGCGGGTCGAGGAAGCGCGCCACAGCGCGGCCGAGGTCGGCGACGAGCCGCTGCTGATGGCGGCCTTTGCGCCGGTCTGGGTCGCGGATGACCGGCTGGCGGGCGCACGGGCGGCGGTCGAGGCGGGGGCGCAGGCGATCCTGCTCGACGACGGTTTCCAGGATCCGGCGCTGGCCCATGACCTGTCGCTGGTCGTGGTCGATGCGGCCAAGGGCTTCGGCAACGGGCTCTGCCTGCCCGCAGGTCCGCTGCGCGAGCCGGTGGATCGCGGCCTGGCCCGCGCCGGCCTGCTGCTTTCGATCGGCGAGGCCGCGGCACAGGCGCGATTCGCCGCGACATTGGGCACGCGCCTGCCACTGCCGCATCTGACCGGGCGGCTTGCGCCCTTGCAGACCGGCATGGACTGGCAGGGTCAGCGCGTGCTGGCCTTTGCCGGCATCGGCCATCCCGAGAAATTCTTCGCCACCCTGCGCGGCCTTGGCGCCGATGTGGTCCGGGCCGAGGCGCTGGAGGATCACCAGCCCTTTACCCCGCAACTGCTGATCCGGCTGGAGACCGAATCGCGGCTGACCGGCGCGCAGATGGTGACGACGGAAAAGGATGCCGTGCGGCTGCCGCGCAGCTTCCGGCCCAAGGTGCTGGCCCTGCCGGTGCGGCTGCAACTGGACGATGCCGCGCCGCTCGAGGAACGCCTGGCATCGCTGGGCCTATGACGGCGGACCCCGGCCAAGCCGGGGTCGCCCAGGGGCGGTTCAGCCCTTGCTTTCGGCTTCGGCCAGCTTGGCGTCGATGATCTTCTTCAGATCATCCCAGGGCTGGTTCTGGACCTTTTCGCCGGCGATGATGAAGGTCGGCGTGCCCTCGATCTGGTCGGCGGTGGCATGGGTCTGGAAGGTGGTGACCAGGTCCGCGACCTTCTGCTGGTCGTTCCAGCAGGTATCCATCTGCTCGGGCGTCATGCCGGCCTTGGCGCCGATCTTGCGCAGGTTGGCGGCGATCTCGTCGCCCGATTTCGCGCTCAGCCAATTCTTCTGGTCGCCGAAGATCAGGTCCGAAACGGCATAGTATTTCTCGTCCCCGCCGCAACGGGCAAGGATGCCGGCCCAAAGCCCGACCGCGTCGAAATAGACGTCGCGCTGGATGAACTTCACCTTGCCGGTATCGACATATTCCGCCTTGAGCTTGGGCAGGTTCTGGTCGTGGAAGGCCGCGCAATGGCTGCAGGTGAAGCTGGCATATTCGATGATCGTGACCGGCGCATCGGCCTGGCCCAGCGCGATATCGGGCAGAACCTTGCCCTCGGGCATCTGCTCGGCGGCCTGGGCGTTGTCGGCGGGTTTCGCCTCTTGCGCCAGCGCCGGCAGCGCGGAAACGGTCAGCGCGGCCGTGGCGGCGGCGATCAGAGAGCGGCGAAGCAGCATCATGGATTGGCCTTTCGGTCGTTGGTGTCCCGGCGGGACAGGATGTTCAGCGCCAGCCGCCGCATGGCGGCGGACAGCGCAGGATGGTCGAAGCCCGAAGCGATGTCGTCAGCCTGGGCGATCTTCTGCGGATCGGGCGGCGGCGGCGTTCGGGGCGGCGCGGCAATGAACTCGGCCTGCCCCTCGGCAAAACCGGTTGGTGCGGTCTGCGTAAGCACGATGCGCGAGACGGCGTTGAAGCCGTAGCAGGCGTTCACCCGCTCGCGGATCTGGTCCAGCTGCATGCCGATCAGCGGCGCCTGCGCACCCGGCACCAGCAGCGTCAGCGTGGCGCCCAGGCCCTTGCCATGGCTGATCCTGACCGGGCGGGTCCGGGCGGCAAGCTCGGGACCGACCACCTCGGACCAATGGGTCAGCAGCCGGGCCGTGGCGAAGCCCCGGCTTTCGCCGACCGCCTTGACCCGCTGCGCGACCAGTTGGGCCGCCGCCTCGAAGCCGCGCATCCGGCGGCGGGGCTGGGTCTCGGGTTTCTTCTGGGCCATCGGGCAACCATATGGTTTATCTGGCGCGCAGTCTGGACCGCGACGCGCCCGGATACCAGAGAGACGAGGCTGAAAATTGCGTGACCTGAGGGTGATCCCGACCGAGCTGCTGGCATGGTACGACCGCCATGCCCGGGTGCTGCCGTGGCGCATGCCCCCCGGTCGCGGCACTGCCGACCCCTATCGCGTCTGGCTGTCCGAGGTCATGCTGCAACAGACCACCGTCGCCGCGGTGAAAGCCTATTTCGAGCGGTTCACCAGCCTTTGGCCCACGGTCCACGACCTTGCCGCCGCCGAGGATGCGCAGGTGATGGCGGAATGGGCCGGGCTCGGCTATTACGCCCGCGCCCGCAACCTGATCGCCTGCGCCCGCGCGGTCTCGGCCATGGGCGCATTCCCCGACACGCGCGCGGAACTGGCAGACCTGCCCGGCATCGGCGCCTATACCTCGGCCGCCATCGCCGCCATCGCCTTCGACCGGCCCGAAACAGTGGTGGACGGCAATGTCGAGCGCGTCGTCGCGCGGCTTTTCGCGGTCGAGACGCCCCTGCCCGCCGCCAAGCCGGAACTTGTCGCACTGGCCGCCGGCCTGACACCGTCCGAGCGGCCGGGCGATTTCGCACAGGCGATGATGGACCTGGGCGCGACCATCTGCACGCCCAGAAGCCCGGCCTGCGGCATCTGCCCGGTCATCGACCATTGCGCGGCGCGCGCGCAGGGCATCGCCGCCGACCTGCCCCGCAAGGCGCCCAAGAAGGCCAAGCCCCTGCGTCAAGGCATCGTCTGGATCGGTTTTTCCAAGGGGGCGGTCCTGGTCGAGACCCGGCCGGACCGGGGCCTTCTGGGCGGCACGCTGGCCTTTCCCTCGACCGGCTGGGACGGCTCGGACCTGCCGCCGCCTGCGCCGGGCGACTGGCAGGAGATCGGACTCATCCGCCATGTCTTCACCCATTTCGCGCTGGATCTGACGGTAATGACCGCCCGCTTGACCGCCGCGCCGGAACGCGGCAATCTGGCGCCGCTCAGCGAGTTCAGACCTGCCGCCCTGCCCGGGCTGATGCGCAAGGCCTGGGCGCTTGCCCGCCCCGAAACCGCCACCCTGCCCGCGACAACCGGTCGCCGTGGCAAGACCGGGTAAAGCCCGTCATAGTCGCGTCCGTAACACGCATTCATTCGGCCGCTTCTGCCCTTCAACGATTTTCCAGTTTCCTTGTCATGCCCATGCAAACCGCGTTTCGTTCCCGCCTGATCGATGCCCTGCCCTTCTGGCTTTCGCTGGGCATGGTGCCGCTTGCCATCATCGCCGCGCGCCTCGGCGGCTGGTGGTTCCTGCTGATGCCCCTTTACGCCTGGTATCTGACCACCATGCTCGACACGGTGCTGGGGCTGAACGAGGAAAACCCCGACACCGAGACGCCCGAGACCCAGCTTTTCTGGTATCGCGCCATCACCATCATCTGGTTCCCGATCCAGGCGGCGATGATCTTCGGTGCCATCTGGCATGCCACCCGCAGCGGGCTGTCGGGCTGGGAAAAGCTGGGGCTGTTCTTCGGCATCGGCGTCGCCTCGGGCACCATCGGCATCGTCTATGCCCACGAATTGCTGCATCAGAAGAACCGGATGGAACGCTGGCTGGGCGACCTGCTTCTGGCCTCGACGCTTTATTCGCATTTCCGCACCGAGCATCTTCTGGTGCATCATTCCTGGGTGGCGACGCCGCGCGACGCGGTCTCGGCCCGCTATAACGAAAGCTACTTTCGCTTTTTCCTGCGCGTGCTGGCCGATTGCCCGAAAAGTGCCTGGCAGGCCGAGACCCGGCGCCTGGCCCGTGCCGGCCGCTCGAAATTCGACCGCCGCAACCCGTTCTGGCGCTATGCTGCGCTGCAACTGGCGATGCTGGCGCTGGCCGCGGCGCTTGGCGGCTGGCAGGGGCTGTTGCTTTTCCTCTGGCAAGCCTTCGTCGCCGTCTGGCAGCTTGAACTGACCAATTACGTCGAGCATTACGGGCTGACCCGCAAATACCTGGGCGATGGCCGTTACGAGCATGTCCTGCCGCGCCATAGCTGGAACAGTTCGCACACGGCGACGAACTGGCTGCTCATCAACCTGCAACGCCATTCGGACCACCACTACAAGCCCGACCGGCGCTTTCCCCTGTTGCAGACCTATGCCGAGGACGAGGCGCCGCAATTGCCGATGGGCTATCCGGCCATGAATTTCCTGGCCATGATCCCGCCGCTGTGGCGCCGAAAGATGAACCCTCGTGTCAGGGCCTGGCGCCGGCAGTTCTATCCCGAGATCACCGACTGGCAGCCCTATGGCCGCGGCGAGTTGCCCATGCCGCGCGGCGCGCTATAGCGCCGCCAGCGCCGCGACGATCAGGTCGAGTTGCCGCGCACCATAGGCCGGATTGGCATGGCCGTATTCCCGCGCCTCATGCGGCACGTCGCGGCGCGGCTGCATGCGGACGGAACCGCGCATCCATTCCGGCGCGGTAAAGACCTCGTCGACCACGGTATCGGCGGGCTGGGCGATATGGATCGCGTCCCGGCCCAGTGCCTGATGCAAGATTCGCAGATAGCGCGCGTGATAGGCGCCGCCGTCACCCCGCGCCGCCATGGCGACATGCGGCGCGAAATCCTGCGGATCGGTCCTGCATTCCGCCGAAGGAAAAACCGTATCCATGAACAGCACCGGCCCTTGCCCAAGCCCCGCCAATGCCCGGATCAGGCGCAGCGTCGGCGAGTTCCCGATGCGATCGGCCAGCAGCGCCTCGACCAAACCGGAAGAGATCAGCCGGCACCGCTCGCCCCGCACGACCGAGGGAAAATCCGGACTGCGATGATGCTCTTGCAAGCCGGCCAGCCTGTGAAAGGCCAGGCAGCCGATCACCACGAAGGCATCGTAACCCGATAGCGGCAGGTCGGGGATGCCGTTATAATAGCGCATCTTCCTGCGCACCTCGGTATCGCTGGGATGAATCGCGCCGTCCCTGACCTCCAGCATGCCGATGGTGTCGCCCGGCATGGCAAACACATCGGGCTGAAAGCCGGGCCATGTTTCGGGACGGTCGCGCAGGGCGATGCGCGGGGCGGCGGTATGCGAATTGCCCAGCATCAGCACATTGCGCGGCATCATTTGCGAAAAGCCTCCAGCAGGATTTCCTCGCAGACGACACCTTCGGCGGCGTCAGTCCCCGGCTCCGGGGTTTCGGTGCTGCTCGGCCCGGTTTCCGCCACAAGCCCATGGGCACCCAGGAATGCCCCCATCACCGCCGCCACGCCCTCGGCCGTCACCTCGCGCAGATCGGGGTGAAAGAAGCGCCCACGCGCCGCTGGGTTGGTCACGATCTCATAGGCAGGGAAATAGTCCACATCCGCATGGGCCGCCGCGAACTCGTCGGCTGCCGCGCGCAGCACCGCCTTGGAACGCGCGGTCGCGGCCAGCACATGCCCGCCCGAAGCCGTCGCCGTCAGCGGCACGGGCGAGACGGTCAGGATCATTCGCATCCCCGGGTTCAGACCCTGCAACAATCCGCGCGCGCGCCCCAGATCCTCCAGCACCTCGCCAAAGCGCAGGTTGAGAAAGCCGTGGCGCTGGGGATCGAAACTGCCCGCGACCACGCCCGGACAGGTCGGCCAGACCCGGCCGCTGGCCCGGTCGGCCCAGCATTCGGTCAGCCCCAGCGTAAAGATGAAATGCGAGCTGCGCGCGAAAAGCCCGCGCACGGCCGCCAGATGCGCGCGCCGCAGCGCCAGCGCCTCCTCGGCCGAGGCAAAGCCGCGCGGCTCGACGGTCGGACGCAGCGCATCGTAAAACCGCCCGTCCCGCTGCCAGACCGCCGCCGGCTCGACCCGCCCCTCCAGTGCATCCTCAAGCAGTTGAACCAGTTGCCGGCTGGTATAGATGTTGCCGTAGCGCGCAGAATAGACACGGTAATTATAGGCCCGGACCAGCGCGGGCGGCCAGCCGCGACCCGGCGGCTCGGCATCCAGGACATTCATCCCCGCCTCGCGCAGCGCCCGCCCCACATGCTGGGCAAAGCAACTGCCCGCGGTGGCGATGGCTGCGTCGCGCCCCAGCCCGAATTTCGGCGCGAAGATCCCGGCGGGGGCGGCGGGATCGGCCTCGGCCACGCCGCAGCGCCAGAAGGCATTGGCGGGAAGATCGGAATAGGGATGGCTCATGCCCCGCTCATCCCACATTCCGGCAGACGCGAAAAGGCCCCGCCCGGCGGATGCCGCAGGACGGGGCAAGGCGGTCCCGGCCGCGCCAGAGCTCGCAAGGATCCGGGACTTGGCGAAACCGGGAAATCAGTGGGCGCGGCCCTCGTCGGCCTCCATCTCGGCGCGGATCTGCTGGCGCAGGATGTCGATGGGCACCATCCGCCCCTCGCGCCGGAAGTGCCAATAGGTCCAGCCGTTGCAGCTTGGCGCCCCCTCCAGCGCGGCGCCGACCTGATGAATCGAGCCCTTCACGTCGTTGCCGATCAGGCTGCCATCGGCGCGCACCTTGGCCTTGTGGCGGTTGTTCAGCGAGTAAAGTTCTTCGCCCGGGCGCAGCATGCCGCGCTCGACCACCTGGCCGAAGGGCACGCGCGGCTCGGCGCGCTTGGGCTTGATGGTGGCGATGGCCTCGCTGTCGAACTTGCGGATGCGGGCGATGCGTTTCTCGGCCACCTCGCGATAGGCCGCTTCGCGCTCGATGCCGATGAAGTCGCGGCCCAGCATCTTGGCCACCGCGCCGGTGGTGCCGGTGCCGAAGAACGGGTCCAGCACCACGTCGCCCGGATTGGTCGAGCCGACCAGGATGCGGTGCAGCAGCGCCTCGGGCTTCTGGGTCGGATGCGCCTTGGCGCCACCCGCATCCTTCAGCCGCTCGCCGCCGGTGCAAATCGGCAGCACCCAGTCCGAGCGCATCTGCACGCCCTCGTTCAGCGATTTCAGCGCCTCGTAGTTGAAGGTGTATTTCGCACCCTCGGACTTGCTGGCCCAGATCATCGTCTCATGCGCGTTGGTCAGCCGCTTGCCGCGGAAATTCGGCATCGGGTTGGCCTTGCGCCAGACCACGTCGTTCAGGATCCAGAAGCCCTGGTTCTGCAACTCGGCGCCGACCCGGAAGATGTTGTGATACGAGCCGATGACCCAGATCGCCCCGTCCGGCTTGAGGATGCGGCGCGCGGCGGCAAGCCAGTCGCGGGTAAAGCGGTCATAGGCGGCAAAGCCCGAGAACTGGTCCCAATGGTCGTCCACCGCATCGACCCTGGAATTGTCCGGTCGATGCAGCTCGCCCTTGAGTTGCAGGTTATAGGGCGGGTCGGCAAAGATCAGGTCGACGCTGGCCTCGGGCAGCGCATTCATGATCTCGATGCAATCTCCGGCCAGAATCTGGTTGAGCGGAAGGGTTCGCGCCGCAGCGCGGGATTTCATGTCAAGCTTCGTCATCACTGCCTCGGGTTTCGGCTATTGGTTTGCCGATTTGATGAGGCCGATAATGAGTCACCGCCGATTCGCCGTCAAATTCTTTTTCGAATCAACGGGTTGCGGTTTCTTCTTTACACAATATCTTGTGGACGGGGGCAAAGCTGCGCCTATGATATGGGGTCACGCCCAGATCTAGCAGCGCCTGGCGATGCGCCGGCGTCGGATAACCGGCATTCGCCTCCCAGCCGTATCCGGGGTGCTGTTGCGCCAAATCCACCATGATGCGATCGCGCAACAGTTTGGCCAGGATCGAGGCCGCGGCGATGGACAGGCAGCGCGCATCGCCCCCGACCACCGCCTGCCCCGGCAGGTCCAGGTCGCGCGGCAGCATGTTGCCGTCGACCAGCACCAGGCAGGGCCGCTGGCGCAACCCGGCGATGGCCCGGCACATTGCCAGATGCGAGGCGCGCAGGATGTTCAGCCGGTCGATTTCCTCGACGCTCGCATGGCCCACCGCCCAGTCGCAGCGCGCCATGACCAGCTCGGCCAGCGCCTCGCGCCGCTTCGCCGTCAGCTTCTTGGAATCGTTCAGCCCCTCGGGGATGCAACCCGCATCCAGGATCACCGCCGCCGCCGTGACCGGCCCGGCCAGGGGGCCACGCCCGACCTCGTCCACGCCGGCCACGAACCGCGCCCCGGAGCGAAGCGCGGCCTCCTCAAGGGAATAATCCGGCCAGCTCATGCCTCGACGGTGACGGGGGCGATCTCGACCTCTTCCAGGTTCACGCCCTCGCCCTCGCGATCCACGACCAGGAAATCGGCCGCCCGGTCCAGCGGCGTCAGCACGCCATGCCAGATCCCGGCACGCAGGTTCACCCCCATGCCCGCCGGCACCAGAAAGGCGATCGGCGCGCCCGGCCGGCCGCCCTCGTCCGGCGCCACGATCGACAGCCAGGGATCAGGCCCCAGCGGCACGAAGGCTTGCGACCCCAGGGGATGGCGCTCCAGCAGCGCGCAATCATAGGGCAGGCTCACCGGCTCGGAGCGAAAGATCGAGATGATCGCCTCGCCCCCGCCGCGCTCGACCGTGGCCAGCGCATGATGCCGCTCGCAGCGCCCGGCATTGATCATCTTCGAAGGCGCCTCGCGCGGGGACAGCAACTCGCCGAAGGGGGCGAACTCCTCGGCCGTGATCGGCCTTGCCTTGATCCTGCTCATCTTTCTCCGTTTCCCAAATACTCCGGGGGTCCGGGGGCGGCGCCCCCGGTCCGGCCTCTACAACCGCTCCATCCGCGGCAGGAAGATGGTCAGCAGACCCATCAGCGGCAGATAAGAGCAGATCCGATAGACGAATTCGATCCCCCTGGCATCCGCGATCACCCCCAGCACCGCGGCGGCGATCCCGCCCATGCCGAAGGCGAAGCCGAAGAAGATGCCGGCGATCATCCCGGTCCGCCCCGGCACCAGCTCCTGCGCAAAGACCACGATGGCCGGAAAGGCCGAGGCCAGGATCACCCCGATCAGCACGGTCAGGAACCCGGTCGCGACCAGCCCCACATGCGGCAGCATCAGGGTAAAGGGCAGGATGCCCAGGATCGAGAACCAGATCACCTTCAAGGGCCCGATCCGGTCGCCGATCAACCCGCCCAGCATGACCCCCGCCGCCATGCCGCCCAGGAACAGGAACAGCATCAGCTGCGCATGCTGCGTGCTCAGCCCGAACTTCTCGATCAGGAAGAAGGTGTAATAGCTCGAAATGCTGGCGGTATAGATGTTCTTGGTGAATGTCAGCAGCGCCAGCACCACGATGGCCAGGGCCACGCGTTGACGGGTGAAGGGCGAGGCTTCCGCCGGACGCGCGGACGCCGCCTTGCGCCGCCCGTCGGCCCAGCTGCCGATGCGCCACAGGATCGCCGATCCCGCCATGGCGGCGACCGAGAAGATGGCGACCGAAGGCCGGCCCAGAGGCACGACGACAAAGGCCGCCAGCAGCGGTCCCAACGCGCTGCCGAAATTGCCGCCCAGCTGGAACAGCGACTGCGCCGTGCCGAATCGGCCACCCGAGGCGATGCGCGCCACGCGCGAGCTTTCGGGATGGAACACGGCCGAGCCGATGCCGATCAGCATCGCCCCCGACAGAAGCACCCAGTATTCATGCGCCAGCGCCAGCAACAGCACGCCGACGACGGTCGAGCCCATGCCCACGGCCAGCGAACGCGGCATCGGATTGCGATCCGTCACCATGCCCACCACCGGCTGAAGCAGCGAGGCCGTGACCTGGAAGGCAAAGGTCATCATGCCGATCTGCCAATAGGACAGCGCGAACTCCTCGCGCAGCAAGGGATAGATCGCGGCCAGCATGGATTGCATGATGTCATTGATCATGTGGCACAGGCTGATCGCGATCAGCACCGTCCAGGCCGTGGCGGATACGCCCTGGCCGCGGAACATCGAAGCTTCCGTCACGGCATCACCTCTTGAGAATCGCCGGATTTGTCCTGCCCGGCCGGCGGAATGTCAACCTGGACAGGCGGATCATGGCCGGCGCCTGCAATTGACCTTGACCCTCACGGGAATTTGCAATCAAAAACTAAACCAATAAGTTTACCAAATCCCCCCGGTCGGGCAGACCCGTCGCTTCGGCCCTGCCGAGCCCGGGCGAGGCGAGCCCGCTCGGTCGAGCAAACAGAGTTCTGCCGCAACCCCGACGCAAAGACATATTTTAGACATGATTGAGCTTCCCAGCTACGTGGCGCAGGCACTTTCGGCAGAACCGCAAGAGCGCAAACGCCGGAACATGACCTGGCAGGCCGTCCAGGAAGAGGTTCTGACCCGCATCCACAACGGCAACTGGCCCGAGGGAGAACTGATCCCGACCGAAGCCGAACTGGCGACCGAATTCGGCTGCGCGCGCGCCACCGTGAACCGGGCCTTGCAGACCCTGGCGCAAAGCGGCGTGCTCGAACGCCGGCGCAAGGTCGGCACCCGCGTCGCGCAGCATCCCCGCGTGCAGATGGTGCGCTTCCTGCTGCGGCGCGAGATCGAGGCCGCCGGCAAGACCTATGGCTATGCCCTGCTGGATTACGAGGAATGCTCGCCTCCGGCGGATGTCGCGCAGGCGATGCTGCTGCGCACCGACGACCGCCTCCTTCGCGTCCAGGCCAGCTTCAGCGCCGACGGCGTGCCCTATTGCTGCGAGGAACGCTGGATCAACAGCTACACCACCCCCGGGCTGACGCGCGAGGCCCTGGTGCAGATGAGCTCCTGCGAATGGCTGCTGGGCCATGTGCCGGTCAACCGTGCCAGCATGGCGATCGGCGCGGCGCTGGCCGGCCCGGCCCTGGCGTCCGAGGCGCTTGGCCTGGCGCCGGGCGACCCGGTCCTGCTGGTCGAGCGGATAGACTGGCTGAACAACATGCCGGTCTCGCTGACGCGGCGCTATTTCCCGCAGCATCATCGCTTCGCCGCGACGATCTGAGGGCCGCGTTCAACCCGAGTTGACCGGCACAAGCTTGCCTTGCGCGCACATTTGGCCAAATGTGCCCGACAAAACCAGAACACGACAGGCAAACAGACCGGATTCGAGCATGCCCCCGACCCGATCCCACACGGGCCTTGTCGCGCGCCTTTCACTGGCCGCGGCCGCCCTTGTCCTTCCGCTTTCGCCCGGCTGGGCGCAGGCCGCCCCTGCCACCCCGCCGGCCTCCGGCACCGCCGCGCAGGTCGCGGCCCCGAAGCCCAAGGCGCTGAGCACGATCAGCCCGGCCGAGATCGAGGTGGCCGGCTATGACGGCGGCGACCTGCCCGCCGGCCAGTCCGCGCTGACCGCCAAGGTGCAGATCCTGCTGGACCGCGCCGGCATCTCGCCCGGCGTGGTGGACGGCTGGCGCGGCGGGATGAGCGAAAGCGCCATCATGGCCTTCCAGCGCCGCTCGGGCCTGCCGATGACCGGCCGCATGGATCATGCGGTGTGGGACTTGCTGCAGGGCTATGCCGCCGCGCCGCTGACCACGGCCTATACCATCACCGACGAGGACACGACCGGCCTGGTCGACCGCATCCCCTCGGATTACGCCGAAAAGGCGGCGATGACCTCGCAGGGCTATACCAGCGTGCTGGAAAAGCTGGCCGAGCGTTTCCACATGGACGAGAAATTCCTGGCCAAGATGAACCCCGGCGCAGCCTTCCGGCCCGGCGAGACGATCCATGCCACCGTCCCCGCCAAGCCGATCCGCGCCACCGTCACCCGCATCATCGTCGACAAGGAGACCCGCCGCGTCGCCGCCTATGACGCCAAGGGCAACATGGTCGCGGACTATCCGGCCACGGTCGGCTCGGCCGACACGCCCTCGCCGCATGGCAATCACGTCGTGGATGCTGTGGCGCTGAACCCGACCTATACCTACAACCCGCATCGCAACTTCAAGCAGGGCCAGAACGACCGGGTGCTGACCATACCGCCGGGGCCGAACGGGCCGGTCGGCAATGTCTGGATCGACCTGTCCGAGCCGACCTACGGCATCCACGGAACCGCCACGCCCTCGCAGCTGTTCCTGAACCAGTCGCATGGCTGCGTGCGGCTGACGAACTGGGATGCGTGGGAACTGGCGCATATGGTCAAGCCCAAGGTCACGACGGTCGAATTCCTGCCCCCCGGGGTCAGGATCGCCGATGTGGCCGGCGCCTCGCCCGTGGCGGCGGCGACGCAGACGGCAGCGGTCGCGGCCATCGCAGGCACCCGCCCGCCGGCCCGCGGCGACCGGGTGCCGCCGGCCATCGCCGCGGCCATCCCCGAGGTGCCGCCCGCGGTCGCTGAGACGACGGCCATTCCCACAGCCGCAACCGTCGTCGAGGCCGCGACAGAAGCCGCCGCGGCCGTGGCCACGACCGAGCCATTGGTCATCACCCCCGAGGTGCCCGTTTCACAGGAACCGCTGGTCTCCGACACGCAGCACCCCCTGCCGGTCGAGGAAGAGCCGGAATATCCCTCGGACGTCATGCTTCCCGAAAGCCTGCCGGGACAGGCGCCGGGCAGCGTGACGCTTTACCCGCAGGCCGGGCAGCCCTGAGATGCGTGGGCTGGCCTCGGTCCTGGCCTTGGTCCTGGCGGCTACGCTGATGGTCCTGCCGGGCCAGGCACCGGCACAGGACGCGCCCACGCCGCGCCCCGACCACCCGGCCGAGGAGCGCCCTGTCCCGCGGCCAGAAAACGAGGCTGCTCCGCCGGAAGGGGACGCCAAGCCCACCCCCGAACCCGCATCCCCGGCAGAACCGCCGGAGGATCCCGCGGAACCCGAAGCCCCTGCCCCGACCGGCTTGCCGGTTCACACCACCTTGCGGGAAAGCGATTTCGACTATTCCGCCTGCCTGCTGGAGCTGACCCTGCTGGGCGCCGATTACAGCGAAGCGCCGCCGATCCTCGACCCGGACCAGCGCGATTGCGGCATCGATCGCCCGATCCTGCTGCGCCAGGCCCTGCCGGGGATCGAGATCCCGGGCGGCGCCCCCATGCGTTGCGACCTGGCCCGGCATCTGGCGCATTGGCTGCGCGATTTCGTCCGCCCTGCCGCCGCCCTGCTGCCGGGCCAGCCGAGGCTTGTCGCACTGGAGCCGGGCTCGACCTATCAATGCCGGTCAACGGTAGGGAACGAGGGCGAAAACCTATCGGAGCACGCTTTCGGCAATGCCTTCGACATCGCCGCCTTCCGCTTCGACGACGGCACGCGCATCGCGGTCGAACCGCGCCAGGACAGCGGCGACCTGCACGAGGCCTTCCAGAGCGCAGCGCGCGGCACCGCCTGCCTGCATTTCACTACGGTTCTGGGCCCCGGCGCCAATGCGGCGCATGACGACCACCTGCATCTCGACATCAAGGCCCGGCGCGGCGATTTTCGGCTGTGCCAATAGGGCTCAGCGCCGGACCCGCCCCAGATCCAGATATTCCGGGTCGAACCGCGCCAGCCGCACCAGCCTTTGCCAGTCGAGGATCTCGACCTCGCTGCCGGTCCAGCGGATCAGCCCGTCCGCGCGCAGGTCGCGCACGGCACGGTTCACATGGATCGGGGTATAGCCCAGGATATCGGCCAGCTCCTTCTGCAACAGCGGCAGCGTGAAGCGATGGTCCTGCGCCGCGCCGACGCTGGAGAGCCGAGTGTAAAGCTCGCACAAGAGATGCGCCAGATGCGCGCTTGAACGCAACGAGGCGGTCGCGACCAGCCATTGCCGGTGGATCGCGGCATCGATCACCGTGGACATCCACAAAAGCCGGGTCAGATGCGGAAAATCCTGCGTGATCCGCCGCAGGTCGGCATGCTCGACGAACTCCACCTCGGATTCGCCGACCGAGATCACGTCATGCTCCAGTCCGGCCAGCACGAAACCATGCAGATCGACGAAATCCCCCGGAACATGCAGGGCGGTGATGACCCGCTCGCCCGGGCGGCCGACCAGGTCGTGCCGGCGCGCCGCCATGCCGCGCAGCATCATGCAGCTGCGCGTCGCCAGCCGTCCTCGGGGCACGATCACCTCGCCGGGACGAAAGCAGACATGCACGGTCGGAATTGCGCGCAGGCAGGCGATATCGGCTTCGGAAAGCAGGTCTCTTCGTTGCAGGTATCGGACGAAGTATTCGGTGGTGGCCATGATGCTCCTCGGCTCGACCGCAGGAGATTGTCAACGCGCCGACAGCTGTGCAATGACCTCGGGACTCGGGTTAACATTCATCAATCATGCCATAACCCCACCGGATTCATAGGGTTCCTTCACCGCAAGCGGAGATTGGTGGAGGCACCCCCAGCGCTTCGGCCAGCAGCGCGAAGCTTTGACGGGCATCGTCGCGCCGGCGGGTGAAGAAGGCGTCCAGCGCCGGGTAAAGCCGCACCGCCTCGTCCAGCGCGGGGTCCGAGCCCGGCGCATAAAGCCCGGCGCGGATCATCAGTTCGGATTCGGCATAGGTGCCGAGCGTCGCCCGCGCCCGGGCGATCAGCGCATTCTCGTCCGCACTGGCCGCCTGCGGCAACGAGCGCGAGACCGAGCGCAGCACGTCCACCGCCGGAAACCGCCCGCGCTCGGCGATGCCACGGTCCAGCACGACATGGCCGTCCAGCACGCCGCGCAGGATGTCGGCCACCGGCTCTTCCATGTCCGAGCCCGCGACCAGCACGCTGAAGATCGCGGTGATGTCCCCCGCCCCCGCCGGTCCCGGCCCCGAGCGCTCGGCCAGCGACATGATCAGATGCGAGGTCGAGGGCGGAAAGCCGCGATAACTGGGACTTTCCCCCGCCGCCAGCGCGATCTCCCGATGCGCCTCGGCAAAGCGGGTGATCGAATCGGCCAGGAACAGCACATGCCGGCCCTGGTCGCGGAAATGCTCGGCCACCGTCATCGCCGCCCAGGCGCAGCGCCGGCGCATCAAGGGCGGCTGGTCCGAGGTCGCCGCCACCACGACCGAGCGCGCCATCCCCTCCTCGCCCAGCGTTTCCTCGACGAATTCGCGCAATTCGCGCCCGCGCTCGCCGACCAGCGCGATCACCACCACATCGGCCGAAACCCCCTTGGCCAGCATCGAAAGCAGCGTCGACTTGCCCACGCCCGAGCCCGCGAACAGCCCCATCCGCTGCCCCCGCACCAGCGGCAGAAGCGTGTCGAAGACCGCCAGCCCCGTATCCAGCCGCCCGCCCAGCCGGTTGCGCGACGCAGCAGGCGGCGGCGGCGGACGAAAGCCGCGCTCCTCGCCGCCCGCGACCAGGGGACGGCCGTCGAGCGGCCTGCCGAAAGGATCGATGATTCGCCCGATCCAGGCATTCGCCGGCTTCGCCGAAATGTGGGAAGGCTAGGGCGTGTGGGGATTCATCGTGAGTTGATAACGGCAGCAGCGAGGTAGACCATTGCTTCGAAGCTCTGATCGGTTTTGCAGGCACGCATAGCGATGCGCTTGAACTCCTTCAGCTTGCAGAAGA
>NZ_JASSPE010000019.1:0-80109 GCF_030234105.1 Paracoccus sp. SSJ
CGTCCAGCCCCATCTCCTGCGCCACCCTCGCCGCCAGCAGCGAGCGCCAGCCCGAGGCGCAGTAGAACACATAGGTCCCGCCCTCGGCAAAGCCAGGCTTGTGATAGGGGCTGTCGGGGTCGATCCATTGGTTCACGGTCGAGGTGGCGACGACAATCATCTCTCTCGTGCGCGGAATTCGTCCGGCCGATGCGCCAGCGTCAGGAACACATTGGGGATGAAGCCGGATCTCTCCTGAACCGCCTCGATGCGGGTGTGGATGTTCTCGGGCGGCTGACTTTTTGGAGCCTACGGTAAGCAGCCTGGGTCGTCGGGTCAGGTTGTCGGCAATCCTGTCCGCGACCAGGACAAAACATCACCAGAAGGAAGAAACTTGGAAGGCCCGCGCGTAAGACGGCGCAGCGGCACCGGCTGCGCGGGCAAGCGCCGCCGTTTCACCCAATCGGCTCAGCGGGCAGATCGCGACGATGGAAAAGGCAGCGCGGTCGCCGAAGGGGGTGAGCCGCCCCCAAGGGTGGCAAGCGACAGCCCGCTTGCGCCGTATTGTCCCCACGGCATTGGGATGAATCGGCCATGGGTCCGTGGCCGGCTTGGGCGGGAAATATCACTCCACGCCCTCGACGATGACGATTTCCGCGATGCCGGCATCTGTCCTGTTCGCCCTGGCGGCCTGGTAGATGTCGGACCTGTAGCAATCGCGCGCCGCCTGCATCGAGGGAAACTCGATCACCACGTTGCGCGGATGGCCTTCGCCCTCGAACTGCTCGAAGGCGCCGCCCCGCGCCAGCACGCGGGCGCCGAATTTGCGAAACGCCTGCGAGGCGCCCTCTGCATAGATCGCATAGGGTTCGGGATCGGTCACGGTGACATGGGCGATCCAATAGGCTTTCGGCATGGTTCCCTCCTGCATGGGGGCGGGGCGCGGCCGTGGCGCGCCCCGCCGGTCGGTTCAGCGGTTCAAGAGTTTCGACAGGACCAGATAGGCGATCCCCGCCACGAACAGGCCGACGAACCAGGCATAGGTATAGATCGACATGAACAGGGCCGGCGCGCTGGACGACAGGCCGATGGCCACCATGAAGCCCGGAATATTGGGCAGGATGCCCAGGATCAAAGCCCCGATCCCGGCCCAGTTGTTGCCGCCCGAGCCCTCGTAGATGCCGCCGCGGCGGAAAAGGTCGGGAACGCTCAGCCGGGTGCCGCGCAGCAGGTAGTAATCCGCCAGCATGACGCCTGCGATCGGACCCAGCAGGGCCGAGAACGCCACCAGCAGATCGACGATGTGGTTGATCAGCAGCCAGGGGAACATGGCCAGCCCGATCGCGGCGGTGATGTAGCCCCCGCGACGCAGGTTGATCCTGCTGGGCGCGAGGTTCGAAAAGCCGTGCGCCGGAGCGACCACGTTGGCCGCGAGGTTGGTGGTCAGCGTCGCGACGATCAGCGCCACCAGCGCGACGATGATGCCGACGCCGCCCATCCGCTCGGTCAGCTGGATCGGGTCCCAGATCGCCTCGCCATAGATGACGATCGTGGCCGAGGTCACCGCGGCCGATATGAAGGCGAAAAGCGCCATCGGCAGCGGCAGGCCGATCAACTGGCCCAGGAACTGGTCCTTTTGGCTGCGGGCATGGCGGGTGAAGTCGGGAATGTTCAGCGCCAGCGTCGCCCAATAGCCGATCATGCCGGTCAGGCTGGGCCAGAAGACGGACCAGAACTGCCCCTCTTTCGGCTGGCCGGGGGCGAACTGGCTGGGTGCGGACAGCATCGGGCCGAAGCCTCCGGCCTTGACCCAGGCCCAGGCCAGCAGCGCCAGACCCATGGCGATGAGGAAGGGTGCCGACCAGGTCTCGAGCCAGCGGATCGATTCCGTTCCGTGCTTGATGAAATAGAGATGCAGCCCCCAGAAGGCCAGGAAGCACAGGAACTCGGTCAGGTTGATGCCCAGGATCGGCAGTGCCTCGGAGGCGAAAAGCCCGCCCGACAGCGTGTTCAGGATGACATAGATGGCCGAGCCGCCCACCCAGGTCTGGATCCCGAACCAGCCGCAGGCGACGATGCCGCGCGCCACGGCGGGAATGCGCGCGCCCATCGGCCCGAAGGAGGAACGCAAGAGCACCGGGAACGGGATGCCGTATTTGGCCCCGGCATGGCCGATCAGCACCATCGGGATCAGCACGATGGCATTGGCCAGAAGGATGGTGATCACCGCCTGCTTCCAGTCCATCCCCGCCCCGATCAGATACGAGGCCAGCAGGTAGGTCGGGATGCAGACGACCATCCCGACCCAAAGCGCCGAGATCGAGACCCAGGTCCAGGTCCGTTCCGCGACAGTTGTGGGCAACTGGTCCTCGTTGTAGAGGTCCGGGTCCAGGTCATCGGCCGGCAGGCCCGACCGGGACAGCATTTCATAGGCGGTTGCCTCGACTTGTGTCATTCACCTTAACTCCCTGTTGAAGCGATATTCTTCTTTGTCTTGGCCCGCCCGATCCGGCTGGATGCGGCAATGGGCAGTTGCGACGGGTGGCGTTCAGACGCCACCCGGCATGTCGGCGGCCGAACGGGCGACGCCGCGCGGCGCGGTTGCGGCCTTCCAGGTGGACAGGGCCTTGTTGACCGGCCCCATCGGCGGGCGGCCGACAAAGCGGCCGTGGCCGGGGGTGGCGCGGATGGCGCCGTCCTCGACGGCGACTTCGCCGCGCGCCAGGGTATAGCGGGGCAGGCCCTTGACCTCGCGCCCTGCGAAGACGTTGTATTCCACGACCGACTGCTGGCGCTCCGGCGTGATGGTCGCGGATTTCTCGGGATCCCAGACCACGATATCCGCGTCCGAGCCGGGCAGGATCGCGCCCTTTTGCGGATAGCAGTTCAGGATCTTGGCGATATTGGTCGAGGTGACGGCAACGAATTCGTTGGGCGTCAGGCGGCCGGTGTTCACCCCTTCGGTCCACAGGACCGGCATCCGGTCCTCGAGCCCGCCGGTGCCGTTCGGAATCCTGGTGAAATCGTTCAGGCCAAAGCGTTTCTGCTCGATGGTGAAGGCGCAATGGTCGGTCGCCACCACCTGCAACGAGCCCGCTTGCAGCCCCGCCCACAGGCTGTCCTGATGGCGCTTGTCGCGGAAGGGCGGAGACATGACGCGCTGTGCGGCATGGTCCCAGTTCTCGTGCCGATATTCGCTGTCGTCCAGAACCAGATGCTGGATCAGCGGTTCGCCATAGACGCGCATTCCCTTCTGGCGGGCGCGGCGGATCGCTTCATGCGCCTGCTCGCAACTGGTATGCACCACATACAGCGGCACGCCGGCCATGTCGGCCAGCATGATGGCGCGGTTCGTGGCCTCGCCCTCGACCTCGGGGGGGCGGGACAGGGCGTGGCCTTCCGGGCCGGTCAGCCCCTCGGACAGCAACTTTTCCTGCATGGCGGCGACGACGTCGCCGTTCTCGGCATGGACCAGCGCCGTCGAGCCCAGTTCGGCACAGCGCCGGAACGAGGCGAAGAGTTCCTCGTCGTTCACCATCAGCGCGCCCTTGTAGGCCAGGAAATGCTTGAAGGTGTTGATGCCGCGCCGGGTCACGGCCTGCATCTGGTCGAACATGGTCTCGCCCCACCAGGTGACGGCCATGTGATAGGAATAATCGGCGCAGGCGCCCCTGGCCTTGGCGTCCCAGATCGCCAGCGCGTCCAGCGGCGCCTGCTGCGGATCGGGCAGGCAGAAATCGACGACCATGGTGGTGCCGCCCGCCAGGGCGGCGCGGGTGCCGCTTTCGAAGTCATCGGCCGAGAACGTGCCCATGAAGGGCATCTGCAGGTGCACATGCGGGTCGATGCCGCCCGGCATGACGTAACAGCCCGAGGCGTCCAGCACCTCGTCGCCCTTCAGGTCCGGGCCGATCTCGGCGATCACGCCGTTCTCGACGGCGATGTCCGCCTCATAGCTGCGGTCGGCGGTGACGATGGTCCCGCCCTTGATCACGCGACGCATGATTCCCTCCTTCATTCCACGATTTCGGCGCTTTCCAGCACCGCATGCAGCAGCACGTCGGCCCCGGCCGAGGCCCATTCGCGGCTGATCTCCTCGTCCTCGTTATGGCTGAGCCCGTCCACGCAGGGGCACATGACCATGGCGGTCGGCGCGACGCGGTTGATCCAGCAGGCGTCGTGCCCGGCGCCCGAGATGATGTCGCGATGCGAATAGCCCAGGTCGTCGGCGGCGCGGCGCAGCATGTCCACGCAGGCCGGATCGAAGGTCACGGGGTCGAAATGCCCCACCTGCTCGATCTCCAGCCCCAGCCCCAGTTCCCTGGCGATCCCTTCGGCGCCTTCGCGCAGGCGGCGTTCCATCTCGGTCTGCGTGTCGAAGCTGGGCGAGCGGAAGTCGATGGTGAACACGACCTTGCCCGGCACGATGTTGCGGCTGTTGGGATGGACGTCGCAATGGCCGATGGCGCCGACCGCGTCGGGCTGGTGGCTCATGGCGATCTGGTGGACCAGTTCGGTGATCCGCGCCATGCCAAGGCCCGCATTCCTGCGCATCGGCATCGGGGTCGATCCGGTATGCGCCTCTTGCCCGGTCAGCGTGACCTGCAGCCAGTTCAGGCCCTGGCCATGGGTGACGATGCCGATGTCCTTGCCCTCGGCCTCCAGGATGGGGCCTTGTTCGATATGCAGCTCGAACAGGGCGTGGATCCTGCGCTGGCCGACGGGCTCGTCGCCCTTGTAGCCGATACGGGCCAGTTCCGCGCCGAACTCGCGCCCCTCGGCATCCTTGCGCCCATAGGCCCAATCCTGCGTGTGGACGCCGGCAAAGACGCCGCTGGACAGCATGGCGGGGGCGAAGCGCGTGCCCTCTTCGTTGGTCCAGTTCACCACGACGATGGGGCGGCGCGTGCGGATGCCCTGATCGCGGATCGAGCGGATCAGCTCCAGCCCCGCCAGCACGCCCAGTACCCCGTCATACTTGCCCCCGGTCGGCTGGGTATCCAGGTGGCTGCCGGTCATCACCGGGTCCAGGTCCGGCTCGGCCCCCTCGTGGCGGGCGAACATGTTGCCCATGGAATCGACGCCCACGGTCATGCCCGCCTCTTCGCACCAGCGTCGGAACAGGTCGCGCCCCTGGCGGTCGGCATCGGTCAGCGTCTGGCGGTTGTTGCCGCCGCGCAGGCCGGGGCCGATCTGCGCCATTTCCATCAGGCTTTGCCACAGGCGGTCGCCATCGACGCGGCGATTGCTGTGCACATCTTTCATGAGGGTCGTCTCCCTTGGCTTGTCCGGCACGCGGAAGCCGCCGCTCCGGTCGGCCGTCATGCAGGCGCATGGGGTCGGGCAGCCCCTTAAGGGCCGCCTGCCGCCCGTGCCGTTCAGCATGAGGCAGGTCCGCAAGACCGCAACTCCCGTTGTTTCCCCGGCAGGCTCCTCCTTCCCGCCGCGGGATGTCGAGAACTATCAGTTCATTTTATCAACCAGTCAATAAAATTATCAAAGAACCGGCAGATCCGCGTATTTCCGCACAAAATCCGAGCTATTGAAGAATTTTCAGGCCATCTTCATAGAAAAAATTTTAGTAGTAGATAAAAAATATGTTTGACACAAAGACGGGACCGATAGCAGTCTTCCCCCTCAGGGAGAGATAACCATGAACATCGCCGTCACGGGTGCAATGCGCCCGAACCCCTTGCCGCGGGGGCTTGATGACCTGTTGTCCGAAGCCTGTCGCATCCGCGACGCGCATTGGGGCTGTGCCGTCACCTATTCGCGCAAGGTCTTCGTGCCGCTGACGAACATGTGCCGCGATACCTGCGGCTATTGCACGTTCGTCAAGCATCCCTCGTCGCCGGAGGCGCGCATCATGACGCCCGAGCAAGTGCTGGCCAGCGCCCGGCGCGGCGAGCGCGAGGGCTGCAAGGAATTGCTGTTCAGCCTGGGTGAAAAGCCCGAACTGCGCTACGAGGCCGCCCGCGACGGGCTGGCGCGGCTGGGCTATGCCCGGATGACCGACTACCTGCGCGACATGTGCGCGCTGGTGCTGGCCGAAACCTCGCTCCTGCCGCATGTGAATGCCGGCACGCTGGCCGATGACGAGATCGAGGCGCTGCGCCCCGTCTCGGCCTCGATGGGCATGATGCTGGAGACGATCAGCCGCCGCCTGACGCGCCGGGGCATGGCCCATCACGCCTGTCCCGACAAGGTGCCCGTGCAGCGGTTGCGCACGCTGGAACGCGCCGGCTTGCGCCGCGTGCCCTTTACCACCGGCCTGCTGATCGGCATCGGCGAGACATGGGAAGAGCGTATCGCGGCGCTGCACGCCATCGAGGCCAGCCACCGCCGGCATGGCCATATCCAGGAGGTCATCATCCAGAATTTCCAGCGCAAGCCGGATATCGAGATGGCCGACCACCCCGAGCCCGAGCTCGAGGACATGCTGCGCACCATCGCGGCAGCCCGCATCATCCTGTCGCCGGAAATCAGCCTGCAGGCGCCGCCCAACCTGTCCTCGCGCCACATCGCCTATCTGGGCGCGGGGATCAACGATTGGGGCGGCATCTCGCCGGTGACCATCGACTTCATCAACCCGCAGCACGAATGGCCCGAAATCCGGGCGCTGGCCGCATCCTGCAAGACGGCGGGCTTTGCGCTGCGCGAAAGGCTGACCGTCTATCCGCGCTATCTGCTGGACGGCGGCGACTACCTGGACCCGGCGATGCTGTCGCGTGTCTCGGCCATGGCCGGGGCAGGGGGGCTGGCCCGCGCCCAACACCATATCGGAGAAACGCCATGACCATCATCCCCCTGCCGGCGGGCGATCTGTCGGAACTGCGCCACGCCAGCCTCAGGGTCCGGGCGATTCTGGAAAAGGTCCTGTCGGGCGGCGAGGCCAGCGAGGCCGAGGGCGTCGCCCTGTTCCGCGCCGAGGGCGCCGACAAGCCCGCGCTCTATGCCGCAGCCGACGAGATGCGCCGCCGCGCCAATGGCGACCGGGTCAGCTTCGTCGTGAACCGCAACATCAACTTCACCAATATCTGCTACATGGGTTGCCGTTTTTGCGGCTTTGCCAAGCGGTCCGAGGATGAGGGCGCCGAATTCCTGAGCCTGGGCCAGGTGGTCGCCCGCGCGCAGGAAGCCTGGGACCGCGGGGCGACCGAGGTCTGCATCCAGGGCGGGCTGCATCCGAAGATGGAGGGCGATCACTATCGCCGCATCGTGCTGGCGATCAAGGATGCGCTGCCCGACATGCATATCCACGCCTTTTCGCCCTTCGAGATCTGGTATGGCGCCTCGAAGTCGAAGATGGGCTATCACGAGTTTCTGGCCGATCTGAAGGCGGCGGGCCTGGGCTCGATCCCCGGCACGGCGGCCGAGATCCTGGATACGGAGATCCGCCAGCAACTGACCAGGAACAAGCTGTCCACCGAACGCTGGGTCGAGATCGTCCGGGCCGCGCATGAGGTCGGCATCCCCACGACCGCGACGATCATGTACGGCCATATCGACGGGCCGGAGCACTGGGCCGCGCATATCGCGCTTTTGCGCAGCATCCAGAAGGATACGGGCGGGTTTACCGAGCTGGTGCCGCTGTCCTTCGTCCATACCGAATCGCCCCTTTACACGCAGGCGCCGGATCGCGTGCGCCCCGGACCGACCGCGGACGAAGTGGACAAGATGCATGCCGTCAGCCGGCTGATGCTGGCCGGCTGGATCGACAACATCCAGGTAAGCTGGACCAAGCTGGGTCCAGCGCGCGCGCAGCAAATGCTGTCGCGGGGCGTCAACGACCTGGGCGGCACGCTGATGAACGAAAGCATCTCGCGTGCGGCGGGTGCCAGCCACGGGCAGGAAATCACCGCGCATGAGCTGGTGCAGATGATCCGCGCCTCGGGCCGCGTGCCCGTGCGCCGCAGCACGGTCTACGACATCCGCGAGGTCTATGACGACCACGACCCGCAGGCGCTGGCCCCCCTGGTCGCGCGCAGCGGCGCCGGGCCCCTGGATTTCCTGAACATGTTCCCCGAACGCATCGAGGCCGCCGAATGACCCGCGTCACCCTGCTTGCCGGCGGCGTCGGCGGCGCCAAGATGGCCGAAGGACTGGCCGCGCTGCCGGGCGTCGACCTGACCGTGATCGGCAATGTCGCCGATGACGACGAGTTCCATGGACTGTGGGTCTCGCCCGATATCGATACGCTGTCCTATAGCCTGGCCAGGCTGATCGACCGCCGGCAGGGCTGGGGCGTCGCGGACGAAGGGCACCGCGCGCTGGAGGTGCTGGCGCGGCTGGGCCAGGATTGCTGGATGTCGCTGGGCGACCGCGATTTCGGCCTGCATATCTGGCGAACCATGCGGCGGATGCGCGGCGACCGGCCCTCGGTCATAGCGGCGGATGCGGCGCGGGCGCTTGGCGTGGGCCCGCGGATCGTCCTGCCGACCGACGACAGGGTGCAGACGCGGGTGCGCACCGATGCCGGCTGGCTCAGCTTCCAGGAATATTTCGTGCGCGAGAAATGCGCCCCCGAAATCCGCGAGTTGCGCCTTGACGGGATCGAGGCCGCCCGGCCGACCCCCGAGGCGCTGGCGGCCATCGCCGAGGCCGAGGCGATCGTGATCGCGCCCTCGAACCCGCTGGTCTCGATCGCGCCGATCCTGGCCGTGCCGGGCATCGCCGAGGGGCTGAGACAGGCCCGCGTGCCGCGCGTCGCCGTCAGCCCCTTCATCGCCGGCAAGGTGGTCAAGGGGCCGGCCGACCGGATGATGGCCGCACTGGGCCTGCGCGCGGATGCCGTGGGCGTCGCGGAACGCTATGCGGGCCTTGCCGACGTGCTGGTGATCGACGACTTGGACAGCGCCCATTCCGCCGCCATCGCCGCCCGCGGGCTGCATCCGGAATGCCGCCCTATCCTGATGCGGGACCAGGGCGACAAGCAGCGCCTTGCCGCCGAGGTCCTTGAGATCGCGCGGATGCTGGCCGCGCGCGAGGAGGTCGCATGATCCGCCCCGACTGCGCACGGCTGGTGGTCGTGCCGATGAAGGACCCCAGTCGCGCCAAGACCCGGCTGGGCGAGGTGCTGGACCCCTCGCGCCGCGCAAGGCTGGCGGTGACGCTGTTCAAGCTGACCCTGCAGCGGCTTGGCCGTGCGCAGGGCGCGGTGACGCACGGCTTTGACATCGCCACCGTGACCGCAAGCCCCGCAATCGCCAGGCTGGCCCGCGATGCCGGGATCGCGGTGATAGACGAGAGGTCGGCCGACGGTCTGAACGCCGCCGTGACCCTTGCCGCGGACTGGGCGGCGCTACGCGGCTATGCCTCGCTGGGGGTGCTGCCCGGCGACCTGGCCGCGCCGACGCTGGGCGATCTGCTGCGGCTTCTGGATCGTCCCGCCGCGCCGGATCTGGCGGTCGTCTGCGCCTCCGCCGATGGCGGGACCAATGCGCTGATCCTGCCGCTGCCCGCACGAATGCGCTTTCGCTATGGGCAGGGCTCGTTCCGGGCGCATCTGGCCGAGGCCGGCGCGGCGGGGCTGCATACCCTTGCCCCGGCGCTGGGCAGCCTGCGCCATGACGTCGACCGGCGCGAGGATCTGCTGGGCTTTTCGCTGCTGCATCACGCGCCCATGACCGTCGAGGCGCGGCCATGAACAGCGTCACCCTGACCGCCGTGCCCGGAGTGCCCGACATCCAGCCCGGCGACGATCTGGCCGCGATCCTCGGCGATGCCCTGGACCGCGCCGGTCTGTGGCCGGCCGACGGCGATATTCTTTGCGTGGCGCAGAAGATCGTCTCCAAGGCCGAGGGCTGCCTGATCGCCTATGACGGCGTGACGCCCTCGGATCGGGCGGTCGAGCTGGCGCGCGAACTGGGCAAGGACCCGCGCAAGGTGCAGGTGGTGCTGGACGAGACGCGCCGCATCGTGCGCAAGTTCCGCAGCCCCGGCGCGCGCGAGGGCACGATCATCTGCGAGCATCGGCTGGGCTTTGTCTCGGCCAATGCGGCGGTGGACGAATCGAATGTCGGGGCCGAGGGTGCCGCACTGATCCTGCCCCGCGACCCCGATGCAAGTTGTCGCGCACTGGCCCTGCGGCTGGCGCAGCGCTTTGGCGCCTCGGTCGGGGTGGTGATGACCGATACGTTCGGGCGGCCCTGGCGAATGGGTCAGGTCAATGTCGCCATCGGCCTGGCGGGCGTGCCCGCCACCATCCGCGAACAGGGCAATACCGATGCCTGGGGCCGTGTGCTGCAGGTCACCGAGCCGGCCCTGGCCGACGAGATCGCGGCGGCCTCGGGGCTGGTGGTGCGCAAGAACGCCCGCACGCCGCTGGTCCTGTTGCGCGGGCTGGACTGGACACCCGCCGCCGACAGCCGCGCCACCGACATCATCCGTAAACAGCAGGAGGACATGTTCAGATGACGATTGCCATCATCGGCGGCACGGGACCGCAAGGGCAGGGGCTGGCGCTGCGCTTTGCCATCGCCGGCGTACCCGTCGCGCTGGGATCGCGCGACGGCGCCCGCGCGGCCGAGATCGCCGCCGAACTGACCGCGCGCCTGCCGCAAGGCGCTGCGCCGATCACCGGCCATGACAACGTCGCCGCGACCGCGGCGGCTGAGGAGATGGTCGTCCTGGCCGTGCCCTTTGCCGCCCATGACGCGACGCTGAAAGCGCTCAAGCCGCATCTGGCGGGCAAGATCCTGGTCGATATCGTCGTGCCGCTGTCGCCCGACGATCCGAAAAAGGTGGCCATGCCCCCCGAGGGCTCGGCCACCGAGGCGGCGCAGGCGCTGCTTGGCCCCGAGATCCCGGTCGTCGGCGCGTTGCACAACGTCTCGGCCAAGACGCTGGGCACGCTGGAATGGCGGATCAATTGCGACATCCTGGTCTGCGGCAACAGCCTCGACGCGCGACGCAAGGTCATGGCGCTGGTCCGCAAGCTGGGGGTCGAGGCCTATAACGCCGGCGACGCGCAGGCGGCCCGCTGCATCGAGGCGATCACTCCGATCCTGATCCGCATCAACATCTCGAAAGACGTGCCCTTCAGCCATGCGGGACTTCGCATCTGGGCGCCCGATCACTGACAGTCAAAAGCAACATCCCAACGGGAGGACAGACATGGAATTCGGTATCTGCTTCAAGGGCTTCGTCGAGCCGAAACGGGCCAGGGCGCTGGTGCGCCAGGCCGAGAACGCGGGCTTTGCCTATTGCTGGTTCTACGACAGCCATATCCTGTGGCGCGAAAGCTATGTCGCCATGGCGATGTGCATGGAACACACCACCACGATGCGCTTCGGCCCCTGCGTGACCAACCCCAACACGCGGGAATGGTCGCATGCCGCCTCGCTTTTCGGATCGCTGGCGAAACAGTCGGGCGGGCGCTTCGACATCGGCCTGGGGCGGGGCGACAGCGCGGTGCGCGTCATGGGCCGCAAGCCCGCGACACTGGCCAAGCTGGAAGAGTTCACCCAAGTCGTCAAGGCGCTGGTCCGAGGCGAGGCCGTGCAATACGGCGAAACCCCCGAGCCCGTGCAATTCCCCTGGGCCGAAGGCTATGAGCTGCCGGTCTGGATCGGGGCCTATGGTCCCAAGGCGCTGTCCTCGGCCGGGCGCGTCGGCGACGGGCTGATCCTGCAGATCGCCGAGCCCTCGATCGTCAAATGGCTGGCCGACGAGGCCAGGAAGGCCGGCACCGAGGCCGGGCGCGACATGTCGAACTACAAGGTCATGGCCGCCGCCCCCGCCCATACCGGCCCGATGGAGGAGGCGCTGGAAAAGGTGAAATGGTTTCCTGCCATGGTGGGCAACCACGTCGCGGATATCGTCGAGAAATACGGCGCCGATACCGATCAGGTGCCCGCCAGCCTGACCTCGTATATCGAGAACCGGCGCGGCTACGACTATTCCAAGCACGGCCAGAGCGACAACCCGTATCTGGACTTCATCACCGAGGATATCGTGAAAAGCTTCTGCGTGCTCGGCACCCCCGAAGAGCATGTCGAAAAGCTGCGCGAACTGGAAGCGGCCGGCACGACGCAGTTCAACATCTACCTGGACAGCGGCGACGAGGAAAAGATCATCGCCGACTATGCCGCAAAGGTCATCCCGGCTTTTCGCTGAGGCCGGCCCGGCCGCGCGACCCTCGCGCGGCCATCATTTTCGCCGGGCGTGATCTGGCTCCTTGCCCCCGCTTGTGCCTATAAGGCGGGGCCGATGCCCTGTATACGGCACCAAGGACAGCCAGAACGACGGCCCATGACGCAACGCAAGCCCCGCCCCCGAACCCGTATCCAGCGCGAAAAGACCGAACAGATCCTGGCTGCCGCGCTGGATGTCTTTGCCGCCAGCGGCTTTGCCGGCGGGTCGATCAACACCATCGCCAAGGCGGCAGGGGTTTCGACGCCGAACCTGCTGTATTACTTCAAGAGCAAGGAAGAGATCCGCCGCGAATTGCTGGAGCGGACCTTGCAGCTTTGGATGGCGCCGCTGAGCCTGCTCAATCCCAACGGCGACCCGATCGACGAGATCTGCGCCTATATCTCGCGCAAGCTGGAGATATCGAAGAATTTCCCCAAGGAAAGCAAGCTCTTTGCCTATGAGATGCTGAGCGGCCTGGAGGAATCGCGCAAGCAGATCTTCGAAGCGCTGAAGGTGCTTTACTATGCCAAGATCGCGGTGATCGAGGACTGGATGAAGTCCGGCCAGATCAACGCCGTCTCGCCGCAGCACCTGATCTTTTCCATCTGGGCCACGACGCAGCACTATTCGGATTTCGATACCCAGATCGAGGAACTCTGGCCCGAAAGCTCGGATGCCCGCTATGCCTCGGCCGAGAAGTTCCTGACCGAGATGTATCGGCGTCTGCTCACGCCGAGATGAGGCAGAGATAAGGCAGAGACCCCGGCGATGAAGATCGCCCGCGATGAGACTTCGGCCCGCTCGCCCCGGTCTGGCGCTGCGACGGAACCGGGGCCGCTGTCGGGACACGCCCGCGCCGGGCTCGGGATCGGCCATGCCCCCGAGGACCAGCGCCCGATCGCCGATCTTACGGTCGAGGAGGGCATTCTTGTCCCCGCCCTGGCGCGGCGGATGTCGGCCGCGGAGCGTAGGCGCAGGCCGGGCGAGATCTACAGCCTGCTGCCGGTCGCGTCTGGCCGCGGCAAGCGCATTCTGCGCCGCCGCCTCGCCTTGTTGCGGCGGCCGAATTGGCGAGCGCGCGATCAGATTTCCCCGGTCGCGCACCGTCCAAGGGACGCCGCCCATGCGTCCGGGCCGCTTGGGGGCGGCGCAGGGGGGCTGAGCGGCTGCGGGCAACGCGGATCCCCGGGTGTCGCACGCAGCCTGCTCATCTCAGGTGTCGGCGCCGATTGCGCTCAGCCCGGCCGCCGCGCAGTTCGCATCGGTATCGCCCGAGGGCGCGCCGCCGACACCGATGCCCCCGACCAGGGCGCCGCCGAGCCTGATCGGCAGGCCGCCGGCCTGGATCACCATCCGCGCATCCATGTCGCGCAGGCCGTCATTCGCGGGATTGGTCGCGATGAACTCGGCCAGCCCCGCGGTGTCGCGTCCCATCGCCGCCGAGGTAAAGGCCTTGCCTTCGGCGCTGCCGGCAGTGTGGGGGCCCGAGCCGTCGGCCTTCAGCAGTGCCTTCGTCGCCCCGTCGCGCGCCACGATGGCGACGCTGACATTGTGGCCCTCGGCGACGCAGGCGTTCAGCGCGGCATCTGCCGCCTTGACCGCCAGGTCCAGCGGCAGGTAGGGGGCGGTCGGCAGTTCCTGTGCGGTCGCGGCCAGCGGGGCAAGAAGCGAGGCGGCGAGAACGAGCTTGCGGATCATCGTGGTTTCCTTTCGCATTTGATGAAGGGAACCTAATGCCGCCCGGACCCGCCCGGTATTCGTAGGCCTTGCGGCTGCCTCCGTAGTTCTACGGAGCCGCGCGCCCCTCCAGCCACAGGCGCGTCATCTCGGCCTGCGAGGTGGTGCCGATCTTGGCGCCGATCGCCGCCCGGTGGCTTTCGACCGTGCGCGGCGACAGGCCCAGCCCTTCGGCGATCTGCCGGGTGGTGAAGCCCGCGGCGATGCGGTCCAGCACCTCGGTCTCGCGCGGGGTCAGCGCGGCCAGCAGCGCCAGCGCCTCGGCCCGTTCGGCGCGGCGGCCGAGCATGCGGTCAAGCGCGTCCTGCGCCTTCTGGATCGCGTCGATCAGATCCTGTTCGTCGATGGGCTTCGACAGGAAATCGACGGCGCCATTGCGAAAGGCGCGGCGGCAGGCCTCGATGTCGCCATGCCCGGAGATGACGATGGCCGGCCAGTCGATGCCCTGTTCGGCCAGCCGTTCCTGCAGTTTCAGGCCGGAGACGACGGGCATGCGGATGTCGAGGATCAGGCAGCCGGGAGAAAGCGCGGACAGCCGGGCCAGGAAGGCCTGCGGATCGGCAAAGCCCGTGACCTGGATGTCGACCGTGGACAGAAGCAGGCCAAGCGCATGGCGCACCGCCGCGTCGTCGTCCACAAGATAGACGGGATGGGTCATTGCCTGTCCTCCGACCCCGTTTGGTTCAGCGGCAGCACCACCCGGAAGGTCGCGCCCGCGCCGTCTTCGACCAGTGCGATTTCCCCGCCGGCCCGTTCGACAAGCCGCTGGCTCAGCGCAAGGCCAAGGCCCGTGCCATCGGTGCGGGTGGTCGTGAAGGGCGTGAACAGGCGGGCGCGCAGGTCGGGCGCCACGCCCGGCCCGTTGTCGGAAACCTCCAGCACCGCCGTCCCTGCCTGCCGGCGCAGGTGCAAGGCCGCCCGGCCTTCGCGGCCCATGCCCGCCGTGGCCTCGATGGCATTGCGCAGCAGGTTGAAGACCACCTGCTCCATCTCGACCGGGTCCGCGAGGACCGGCACCGGCTGTCCGGGCAGGTCCAGGACCAGATGCAGGCCCTGGCTGGCGGCCTGCCGGGCAAGCAGCGCCTCGACATTGCGCAGGGCATCGCGCAGGTCGAAGGCCGATCCGGGTGCCTGCTGCGGGCGGGACCAGTTGCGGAACCGCTCCAGGATGGCCGAGGCGCGGCGGGCCTGCGTCACCGTATCGTCCAGAACCGGCGCCAGCGCGGCGGCATCGCCGCGCGCCAGCAGCCGGCGCCCGGCCTGCGCCTGGGCCAGGATCGCGGTCAGCGGCTGGGTCAACTCATGCGTCAGGCCGCTGGCCATCTCTCCAAGCGCATTGACGCGCGAGGCATGGGCCAGGCGCGATTCCAGCGCGCTGAGCCGAGCCTGCTCCATCGCCTGCCGCGCCCGCGCCCGCTGGCGCAGGGCCGACAGCCCGCCCAGCCAGGCCAGGCCGGCAGCCAGCAAGATCAGCCCGGTCCGCAGCGGGGGGAACAGATCGGCCCATCCGATCACCATGCCGGTGTCCAGGCGCAGGGGCTGCGAGATGCTGCCCAACCCCTTCGAGAATTGCGCCCCCTCCACCGTGGCGCCCTTGCGGAACAGGGTCGGTCCATCCGGCAACGACAGCGCCAGCCCGACGCCCGGCCGGTCCCAGAACGCCCCGGCCTCGTCCAGCAGCCGGGCGGCGTCGATCCCCAGCATCAGCCCATAGCGCGCCGCGTCCGAATTGGGGCTGCGCTTGACCATGACGTAGTGGTTCGGCCTGTCGGGATGCGGTAGCAGCGCGATCTCGCCGCCCGAGGCCCGCGCCGTCATGCGGACCTGGTCGGCCAGCGCCGGGCCGGGCGGCACGGTTCCCAGCGGCCGGGCCTGCGCATCAAGCGGCACCAGCCCGATCTCGTCGATGCGCGGATAAAAGCGCGTGATCGTTGCCGCAACGTCCAGAAACAGCGCCTGCCGCTGGTCGTCGCTGGCCACGGCGATGGCCGAAAGCGCCGTCAGATGCGCGTCATGCTGATCGGCCCGCTGCGAGGCGAGCCGGTGCAGGACGGCGCTTTCCTGCGCCAACTCGGCCATCAGCGCCCGCTGCTGCGCGACGGCCATCCCCAGGACCGGCACAAGCAGCACAAGGCCGCCAAGAAGGTTCAGCTTGATCGGGCTTTCGGGAAACGGTCGGCTGGTCATGGGGATATTGTGGCAGTTTCTGTATGCGACGGGAATCCCTGCGCGCCTCGCGCCGGAACGGAGCGGTCCTCGACCATGCTCAGGACGGGTAGGGATCGTTGCGGACCCGCGGCACCAGACTGCGGAGCCAGCGATGTTCGGAACCGCGATGCGTCCGGCCATGCCGGAGCCGATGAAAGCTCGTCGAGCCGCCTTGAGGCCCGCAAGGACCGGGCTGGTCGAGGCGCTGGATCGCCGCCCCTGCCGCGACTGCCATAGTCCCTTAGTTCTATTTCCGGATCTGGGGCCTCGCCCAAGGCCGCACCCTGTGTGAGCCTTGCCGCGGGAGAGAGGAAGATGAATCAACTGGACAGGTTTTCCGGCAATCCCGTCGCCGCGCTGGTGCGGGAGGTCGCGGCGGGGCTGGTCGGCCACGAACGCATGGTCGAGCGGCTGGTGATCGCCCTGCTGGCGGGGGGGCATGTGTTGCTGGAGGGACCGCCCGGCATCGCCAAGACCCGCGCGGTCAAGCGCCTGGCCGCGCATCTGCCCGGCAAACATGCGCGGATCCAGTGCACGCCCGACCTGCTGCCCTCGGACCTGACAGGCACGCAGGTCTTTCGTGCCGACACGGGCGGCTTCGACTTCGTGCCGGGGCCGCTGTTCCATTCGCTGGTGCTGGTCGACGAGATCAACCGCGCCCCGCCCAAGGTCCAGTCGGCGCTGCTGGAGGCGATGGCCGAGCATCAGGTGACGACCGGCGGCACGACGCGGCCCTTGCCCGATCCCTTCATGGTGGTCGCCACCCAGAACCCGATCGAGCATGAGGGCACCTTTCCGCTGCCAGAGGCGCAGATGGACCGCTTTCTGCTGCATCTGTTCCTGGACATGCCGGATGCCCGGGCGGAACGGGCGATCCTCGATCTGGTCGAGGCAGAGACGATGGCCCCCGCGACCGCCATCGAGGCGGTGATCGCCGATGCCGACATCCATGCCGCGCGGCGGGCGGTGGCCGGCGTCCACCTGGCCCCGGCGCTGAAGGACTTCATCGTCAGGCTGGTGATGGCGACGCGGGCGGGCGGTGATGTCGCGGACAGGATCGAACATCCTGTCTCGCCCCGCGGCACGCTGGCGCTGGCCGCAGCCGCCCGTGCCCGCGCATGGCTGCACGGCCGCGACCATGCGCTGCCCGAGGATGTCGAGGATCTGGCCGAGGACGCGCTGGCCCACCGCCTTGTCCCCAACTGGCAGGCGACCAGCGAGGGGTGGAACGGCCGCGGCCTGATCGCCGAGATCCTGCGCAAGGTCCGGCCGTGGTAGCCGCGGCTCTGGATCATCCGGGCCTGCGCCTGACCGCCGCCGAACTGATCGCGCTGCGCCCGCCGCCCCGTGCCGGCCGGCACCGTCCGGCCAGCCGGCGCCCCGGCGCCGTCCCGGCGCGCGTGGCGGGGCAGGGCATGGACCTGCGCGAGATCCGCGCCTTTGCCGAGGGCGACGACCTGCGCCGCATCGACCCCGGCGCCACCGCCCGCACCGGCCAGCTTCACGTCCGCAGCTTTCACGAGGATCGCGACGACACCACCCTGCTGATCGCCGATTTCCGCCACGCGATGCTGTGGGGCACGGGATCGGCGCTGCGTTCGGTCCGGGCGGCGCGCTGGCTTGCGCGGATCGGCTGGCAGGCGGTGGCGCGGGGGGCCTCGGTCGCGTTGATGGCGGTCGGGAACGGCGTGCCGGCGCTGCTGGGCGCCGGAACAGGCGCGGCGCAGATGCAGGCGCTGGCGAGCCTGATGGCGCGGGCCCATGACGCTGCGCTGGACCTTTGCCCGCACCGGGCCGACCTTGCCCCCGCGCTGGCGCAGGCGCGGCGGATGGTGCCGCCGGGCGGGCAGGTGCATCTGGCGACCGGACCCGACGGGCTTGCCGGTGCCGATGCCGCGCTGTCGCGACTGGCCCGCGGCCGCCGGATGCGCGTGCATCTGATCCTCGATCCCGCCGAGACCGTCCCGCCCGACACGGCGCTGTCGGTCAGCAACGGCCATGCGACGCGCCACGGCCGGCTTTCCGCCCTGGACCCGTTGCCGCTGATCGCCCATCTGCGCGGTCTTGGGGCGGAAGCCGAAACGGTCATGCCCGATGACACGGGCTGATCTGGTCGCTGCGCTGTCGCCCAGCCGCCTGCCGCCCTCGCTCCAGATGCTCGGCTGGCGCGAGGGGGTGGCGCTGTTCGGGCTGGGCCTGCTGGCCGGGGTGCTGCTGGTTTGGCTGCTCTTGCCGTTGCTGACGCGCCGCCGCTCGATCCGTGCCCGCATTCGCGCGACGCGCGGGCTGGAGGCCGAGGAGCGGCTGCTGGCCATCGCCCGCATCCTCGGCCGCCTGCCCAGGGCGCTGCGCCCCGCGGCCTATGGCGCGGCTCCCATGCCGGCCGAGGACGAGGTCGAGCGGCTGGCAAGGAGCCGGAAATGAGCTTTGCCTGGCCGCTTGCCTTCCTGCTTCTGCCCCTGCCGCTTCTGATCCGCCTGCTGCCGCCCGCGGCCGCGCGGGGCGGGCTGCGGGTGCCGGCGCATATCTTCATGGGCGTCGTTGCGCAAAGGGGGACGGGCCGCGGCCGGCTGCTCGCGGGGCTGGCATGGGCGGCTCTGGTGATCGCCGTCGCGGGGCCGCAGGTCAGCCGGATCAGCGACATGCTGCCCGCCTCGGGGCGCGACATCGTGCTGGCGATCGACCTGTCCGGCAGCATGCAGAAAGAGGATTTCCAGCTCGACGGCCTGCCCATCTCGCGGCTGGATGCGGTCAAGCGCACCGCCTCGCGCTTTGTCGCGGCGCGGCGGGGGGACCGGATCGGGCTGGTGATCTTTGGCGACCGCGCCTATTTCGCCCAGCCGCTGACCTTCGACGTCGATGCCGTCGCCCGCGCCGTCGACGAGGCGCAGATCGGGATTTCGGGTCGCGCCACGGCGATCTCGGACGGGCTGGGCCTGGCGATGAAGCGGCTTGCCGCCAGCGAGGCGCCGACGCGGGTGATCGTGCTCATGTCGGACGGGGTCGATACGTCGGGCAACGTGCAGGCGGTCGATGCGGCACGGCTGGCGGCGGGCCATGGCATCCGCATCCACACCATCGCGCTTGGCCCCGAGGATCTGGAGAACCAGCCCCGATCCCGGGACGCGGTCGACACGAAAACCCTGCGCGAAGTGGCCGAACTCAGCGGCGGCACGGCCTTTCGCGTGCGCGGCATGGCGGATCTGGAGGCCATGGCGGCCAGCCTCGACAGGTTGGAGCCGAACCCGGCCGAGCGGCCGCCGATGCGATATTGGCATGCGCTCTGGCCCTGGCCGGCCGCGGCGGCGCTGGTCCTGATGGCGCTGATCGGCTGGAGGCGCGGATGATCTTGCTGCGTCCCCTGTGGCTTCTGGCCCTGCCCGCATTGGCGCTGTTGGCGCTGGCGGTCTGGCGACGCGGTCCCGATGCGGGCGGGTGGCAGGCCGTGCTGCCGCCGCATATGCGCGCGGGCCTGGCGGCACTGGGCCAGCTTGGCGCGGGCGCGGACCGGATGCGTTTCCTGCCACTGGCGGGGGCGGCCGCGCTGGTGGCGGGGCTGGCGGGGCCTGCGGTCCAGCGGGCGGATGCGCCGGTCTTTGCGCAAAGCGATGCGGTGGTGATCGCGATCGACATGTCGCCCTCGGTCGCGCAAGGGCCGGGGCTGAGCGATGCGCAGGCCGCCGCCGCCGGGCTGCTGACCCGTCTTGCCGGCCGTCCGGTCGCGCTGATCCTCTATGCGGGCGAGGCCTATGCGATCGCCGCCCCGACCGACGATCCCGCGACGCTGGAGACGCAGATCTCGGTGCTGGACGGCGAAACCATGCCCGACGAAGGCTCGCGTCCCGCCGCCGCGATGGCGATGGCCGGGCAGTTGCTGCAGGGGTTGCGGCGGGCGGATCTCGTGCTGATCTCGGACGGGGGCGGCGTCGATCAGGCGGCGCAGGCCGAGGCCGCGCGATTGCAATCGGCGGGCGTGCGGATCTCGGCGCTGACGGTGTCGGGCGATCCGCCCTCGGACCCCGAGGCGCTTGGGACCATCGCCGACGGTCCCGTCGCGCGTTTCGACGACCTTGGCCCGGTGGTGCGGGCCATGGCCTCGTCCGGGCTGGATCGCGATCCGGCCATGCGGTCGCTGCAATATCGCGATCTCGGGCCATGGCTGGCGCTGTTCGCCCTGCTGTCGCTGCTTTTGCAGTTTCGGAGGCTGGCATGAGGATGCCGGCCCTCCTGATGCTGGGCGTCGCCTGCCTTGCGCTGGCCGGCCCGGAGGCGCTGGGGCGGCTGGCATTGCTGGGCGGGCTGCCCGGCCTTGCCGTGCCGCTGCTGTCCGACCCGCTCGAAAAGGGCGTCGCGCTTTATCGCTCGGGCCGATACGACCGTGCCGATGCGGCCTTTGCCGCCTCGGGGCGCAGCCAGACCTACAACCGCGGCCTCAGCCTTGCCGCGATCGGGGAATATCCGCTGTCGGTGGCTTATTTCGATGCGGTCCTGTTCGCCAATCCCGCCGATGCCGAGGCGCGGCGCAACCGGGAACTGGTCAGCGCGATGTATCCGCCGGCCCGCGGCGAAAGCGTGGTGCCGGGCCGGATCGAAGGGCACGGCGGCCTCGGCCCGGACCAGCAGACGCCGCAAACCTCGGCGGGCGTCCAGGACCCCGAGGCCCAACGCAAGGTCGAGGCGCGCGGCATCGTGGCAAGCGACGACTGGCTGGCGACGATCCAGGACGATCCGGGCGAATTTCTGAAACTGCGCCTGAAGGCGGAATACGACCGCCGTGCCGGGCAGGGCCTTATCCGCCCGCGCGAGGCCGAGCCATGGTGATCCGCGCCCTGCTCCTGCTGCTTCTGGCGGCGCTGCCGGTGCGGGCCGACAGCCTGCGCCTGGTCGTTCCCGACATGCGCCCCGTGGTGGGCGAGATGATTCCGGTCACGATCCGGGGCGAATATACCGGGCCGATCACGCTGGAAAAGATGACCTTCCCGGATTCGCCGGCCTATGACTGGATGCAGACCGCCCGCGACCGCTGGGCGGATGAGCGGGTGGACGGCAAGCTGTATCGCGTCTTCGAGCGGCGGATCGCCGTCTTTCCACGCCAGCCCGGCACGCTGACCATCGGTCCGGTCACGCACCGTCTGACCAAGGCCGAGGGCCCGGCCCGGCCCGTCGTCGAGGTGGTGGCGCAGCCCGTGACGCGTGCCGTGACGGCCTATCCCGGGTCGGGGCGTTCGCTGGCTTCGGGGCGTGTGACGGTCAGGGACGAGTTCTCGACCGATCCCTCGCGGCTTGGCCCGTCCGAGTCCTTCACCCGTCGCATCACCCTGACCGCCGAGGGCAGCATGGCACATTTCCTGCCGCCGCGGCCGCTGATCCGCGAGCCCTGGCTGATCAGCTTTGCCGCGCCCGAGATCCGCGAGACGCGCCTGACCCCGCAGGGCCCGGTCGCCGTTGCCGTCTGGGAATGGAGCCTGCGCCCCCATACCGGCGAGGTCGGTTCGCTGACGCCGATCCAGTTTCCCTGGTTCAACACCCAGGTCCGCGAGATGCGCGGTGCCGTGACCCTGCCTGTCGAGATCGGGATCGCCGGCTTTGGCAACAATATCGGCGGCACGGCGAATTCATTGCGGCGGATGGTGCTGCAAGCGGCGGCCTGCGCCCTGGCCGGACTTGTCCTTGGGCTGGGCGCCGCGCTGGCCGGCCGGACGCCCGCGCCGCGACACTTGATCGGGCGGCTGCGGCGCCTGCTGCCCAACCCCAAGGCCCGCGCCCTGCGCGATGCCGCGAAGGCGGGCGACCTGATGGCCCTGCGCGCCGCGGCCGAGGCTTTCGTCATGGCCGAGGCGCGTCTTGGCCGCCGCACCGATCCCGCGCCGCTGCGCGCACTGGACGAGGCGCTGTTTCGCGCCGGGCCGGCCGGCGAATTCGACCGCCGCGACTTTCTGCGCCGCATGATGCGACGGCAGCGCGGAACCACAGACCCGGACAGGGCGCTCGCCGATCATCGGGGCTGGTAAGCCGTGACAGGAGAGGGGATATGGGGAGCTGCCTTCCCCTCCGATCCAGATCTCGGATCGGGTCCGGCGCTGCATAGCTGGAACCGGCGTCGGAGGGTGCGGTCGTCGCGAATGGGCGGAATGGAGGGATCGCAGGGCATGGCCGGCGATGCGCCTTCCGAGAGGCGACCCGCAGCCGGCCGGGACGGGCTGCGGGCCAGGTCGGGGTCGGGCAGGGATCGTGGTTACTGGAGGGCAGGGGCCGGGGCATTCTCGTCGAATTCCGGCAGGGCCTCCAGCTGCTCGCGTGTCCAGGGCAGGTAGATGCGGAGATCGGCATCCTTGCTGTAGACCACCAGATCGCCGATGGGGACCGCGACGCGATGCTCGCCCATGCCGAGGAAGCCGCCGACATCGATGATCGCGTGGCTGATCTCGGCCGTGCCCATCTGCTCGGGCTGGGCGTCGGTCGCCGTCTGCACCGGCGGAGTGGTGGCGTCGGTGGGCGTGGTGGTGCCGATATCCGAGCCGATATTCTCCATCCGGTCGGTATCGGCAGTGTCGGCGCCGCCTGCGGCATCTGCGGGTTCCGTCCCCATGTCGGGGGTCGCGGTCTCGGGGCTGGCCGTTTCGCCTTCGACCGCGCCGGTCGCGTCGGTTGCGTCGGGTTCCGGCTCCACCTCGGCCGCGTCGGCCGGCTCGCTTGCTGCCGGGCTTTCGGGGGTCGCGCCGGCCTCCGGCATGGCCGCGCCTGCGTCGCCGCCTTGCAGCGAGGTCGTGCCGTTGGCGAAGACCAGCCCATGCACCTCGCCGATCTCGTCGCCGGCGGAGTCGTAGACGGTGGCGCCTTGCAGGGTCTCGGTCGTCAGGACCACCTCGCCTTCGACATGGCCTTCGGGCGGCGTGATCGCGGGCAGGGGTTCGGCGGCAGGCGTGGTGTCCTCGCCTATGGTCACGGGCGGGGTTTCGGTCTGCGGGGTTTCGGTCTGCGGCGTTTCGGTCTGCGGCGTTTCGGTCTGCTGGGCCAGGGCACCCGTCACGCTGAGCGCGGCGGCAAGGGCGGTGGTGGCAAACAGATGTCTCATCTCGTTTCCTCCTCTGGATGCGGGGTTCGCAATGGGCCGTTGAACCGTCTGGAAGATCGAATGTTCCCGCATTCCACCTTCACGGAGGCGTTAGAATGGACCATGTCATGCATTTCTCTTCCGAACGCGGCCACGCTGACCGGCACCAGATAAGGCAAGCCCGAGTATCGAGGGCGCCTGCGGGCACAGGCTGCGGCCGTGCCTTTCTCCTTCAGTAATTCCCCGGCGGGTCGCTGGCCGGAAAGGATTCGTCGCCCTGCTCGTCCACGATGTCCCAGTTGCGCGGCGGGTTTTCCATCCGGCTGCGGCCGGCGGGGCGAATGTCCTGCCGCGGCCCGCGCGACCGGGCCGGCCGTGCCAGCGCATCGCAGGCTCCCTTGAGCGCAAAGCCGGCCGCAAGGCCGCAGAAAAACGCAAGGTTGCGATTGTTCATGGCTCGTCTCCTTTCTCAGATCATCGGCATGCCGCCGGTGACGGCGATGGTGGCGCCCGACACATAGCTCGACATCGGCTCGGCCAGCATCACATAGGCCGAGGCCAGCTCGACCGGCTGGGCGGGGCGTTCCATCGGATAGTCCGCGCCGAATTCCGCCACCTGCTCGGGGGACATGCTGGCGGGGATCAGCGGCGTCCAGACCGGGCCCGGTGCCACGGCGTTCACCCGGATGCCGCGCCCGGCCAGCATCTGCGCCAGCCCGGTGGTGAAGTTCTGGATCGCGCCCTTGGTCGTGGCATAGGCCAAGAGCTTGGGATTGGGCTTGTCGGCATTGATCGAGGCGGTGTTGATGATCGCGGACCCGGCGGGCATATGCGGCACCGCCGCCTTGGTCAGGTGAAAGATCGCGTCGATATTGACCGCAAAGGTATGGCGCCATTCCTCGTCCGGGATCTCCTCGATGCTGTCGAACAGCGCCTGATGCGCGGCGTTGTTCACCAGGATGTCGATGCGGCCGAAGCGTTCCACCACCTCGGCGACGATCTTGCGGCAATGTTCGGGATCGGCGATGTCGCCGGGGATCGACAGGCAGTCGCGCCCGGCCGCACGCACCAGATCGGCGGTGCTGGCCGCATCCTCGGTCTCGTCGAGCCACGAAAGCGCGATATCGGCGCCTTCGCGGGCATAGGCGATGGCGACGGCGCGGCCGATGCCGCTGTCGCCGCCGGTGATCAGCGCCACCTTGCCCTTCAGCCGGCCGCTGCCCTGCCAGCTTTCCTCGCCATGGTTGGGGCGTGGGTCCATTTTGCGAAAGCTGCCGGGCAGGGATTGCTGCTGCTTGGGAAAGGGCGGCTTGGGATAGTCGGTCATCGGTCGGGCCTTTCGTCATGGGTGGGATCGCCGGGCTGCTTGTCGCCGCTGCCGTGGCGGTTCGGATCCTCGGTAACGGCGCCGGCCGGGTCCACGCGCTGCTGGCGCTGGTCGAGCACATGCGGCGCAGGATGCCGCAGCCGTTCGACGGCCGATAGCGGCGGCTCGGCCGGGCGAGGGGCGGAAGGGTAACGGTCCCGCCCGGCCGCCGTTCCCGGCAAGCGGCGGCCTATCGCCCCGGCTGCGATCATGCCCAGCGATAGGCCGACCCCCAGGGCTGCAAGCCCCGTCGCGACACCCAGGGGCGGCAGAACCAGCTCCCATCCCGGGCGCAAGCGGGCGGGCATCAGGCCGTAATCCACCAGCCCCGCCATGGCGGCGGTGGCCAGCCCGGCCAGCCAGGCCAGTCCGGCGCCGCCCCGGGGCACGCGACGGACCAGCCAGATCGCCACCGCCGCCCAAAAGAAGCACGAGGCGACATGGATCGCGGCGCCAAGGCCGGTATGGCCGAGGTCGAGCGCCGTGGTGCTGGCGGCCGCGGGGCCGTGCAGCGCATGGGTGGTGGCGTTCAGCGGCATCCAGGCTGGCAGGCCGCGTGCCGCGGCCCACGCGCCCAGCACCAGCGCCGAGAGCACTGCCGCGCAGGCTCCGGCCAGGGGCCAGGCCAGGTCGAAACGGGCCATCGCGATCGGGCGGGTCATCGGAGCCTCCTTTCCCTTGGGGTGCGAACCGCCTGCGCCGCGCTTTGTTCCCGGGAACATTTCCCGGCACCGCCGGTTCAAGGCCCTGCGAAACCGCCGGCCCATCAAGGCCGGCCTGCCAGGGAAGGAGACATCCGCATGGCCCACAAGGTTCTTGACGACCTGTTCCACGACACGCTGAAGGACATCTATTATGCCGAGCGCCGGATCCTGAAGGCGCTGCCCAGGATGGCGCGCGCCGCCCAGTCAGACCGGTTGCGCGAGGCTTTCGAGACCCATCGCGACGAGACCGAAACCCATGTCGAGCGGCTGCAGCAGGTGTTCGAGGTCATCGGCAAATCGGCGCGCGGCAAGACCTGCCCGGCCATCGACGGCATCATCGAGGAGGGCGATGAGGTCATGGCCGCCTTCAAGGGCGCCCCGGCGCTGGATGCCGGGCTGATCGCCGCCGCCCAGGCGGTCGAGCATTACGAGATCGCCCGCTACGGCACCCTGCGGCAATGGGCCAGGCAACTGGGCCTGAAGGAAGCCGCGGCGCTGCTCGACCAGACGCTCGATGAGGAATCCACCACCGACGAGTTGCTGACCGGGATCGCCGAGAGCGAGGCCAACCAGGAGGCGGTCGAGCCCGCCTGACGGCACATGCCTTCGCGGCCCCACCCTGTCGGCGGGGCCGCGTATTTTCCCAAGCCGCTGGCGAAGCAAGGGTTTCCTTGCAGGGCCGGCTGCCACTGCGAGAAGGGCGAGCGGATCTTTCCCGCGCGGCTTTGCCGATGCGCGCGCTGTGCCGGCGTCACCAGGAGACAGCGGCGTGTCAGAAAGCCGGCTGCAGCACCTTGCGCAACATGGTGCGGGCGCGGTTCACCCGGCTCTTGATGGTGCCGATGTCGCAATCGAGGATCCGCGACGCGTCCAGATAGGTCTCGCCGAGCGCGCCGACCAGGACGATCGCCTCGCGGTAATGTCGCGGCATCGCGCGCAGCGCGGCCTGCAACTCGCTGGCCTGCATGTGCCATTCCTGTCCGGCTTTGACCTGCGGCACCCGCGAGGCGCAATCCGCCGCCCCGGTCCGCTCACGCGCGGATTTCTGGCAATTGGTGAGGAAGCGGTTGCGCATGATGGTGAACAGCCAGGCCCGCATGTTGGTGCCGGGCCGGTAGCGATGCGCGTTCTCGATGGCGCGCAGCAGGGTTTCCTGGACCAGGTCGTCCGCATCCGGGACCGACCTGCACAAGGCGCGCGAATAGGCCCGGAGTGCTGGGATATGTCCGAGTATGTCGTCCGACATGACGGTCCTTCGCAATCCTCGGGGTGACGGCGAAGAGTCAATGCAGGGAAGGGGGGATGGTTCCGTTCCAAATTGCCGGATCGGCGAAAAACCGACTGGCCTAGCGGGCGCCGTCGCCATTGCTGCCGCGGCGCTGCCGGGCATCCTCAAGCGCCGCTTCCAGCCGCTTCGACAGTTCGCGCAGCCGGGGCGAAATCGGCTCCTTCTCCGTCTGCGCCAGCAGCTCGGACAGGGCCTTGTCGATCTCGGGATCGACGATGGGGCCGCTTTCACCGTTGGCCATCAGGATCTCCATGGTCCATGTAACTTAATATATCTTAATCGAATGACGTCGTTTGGCGAGCCTCCCGAACCTGCATTTCCCGACAGTGTTGCAGAATGGGACACAAATTCTCGATCCCGATCCGGCGCTGCTCCGCGCCATCCGCAAGGCGCAGTCGAGGGCAAACAGCCTGACAGCACAGTTTCCGGGCAGCTTGCGCGGAACCGGACCACGTCACGAGGGCGGATCGGGCAAGGAGGCTTGCAAATCCAGAGTTTTTCAATCAACAATTTGCGATGACGACAGCGGCTGGCCATGCAGCAGCCGGAAACGGGATCAAGTTGGAGAAGATGCGGCCTTCCAGAGAATTCCGGCCCCGAATGGAGACGCGCATCCAGGGGTTGCACACCTTGGCGCCGCTGTCCTTTCGCCGCTTTGCGGGGGCGATCGCCGATGTCTGGTCGGTGCGGGGCGAGACGGGAGGCGGCGGGTTCTATATCGCGCCGGACCCGCGCATCGTGGTCTTTTTGGGCGAGGCGCCGCCGCCGATGGTGTTGCGCGCCGGCACGGACATGGTCGAGCATCGCGGCATCCAGGCGCTTTACGTTCCCGAAGGCGTTCCGTTGTGGAGCCGCATCGAAGCCCCGCATGAAAAGATGCACCTGGATTTTCACATGGAAAGCGGCGGTCTGCGGCAACGGCTGGCGGCGGCGAACCTGTGGCCCGACCTGTCCAGGCCCCGCCTGTTCGGCCCCAGCGATCATTTGACCAACCTTGCCCGGATGGCCGCCGACGAGGTTCGCGCGCCGCGCCGGGGCGACATGCTGATCGACGCGCTGCTCTCGGCCACCTTGGCCGAGATCTTTGCCACCCATCCGCAGCCGCCCGCGCCGGCCACGGGCGCCTTGTCCGCCCGCAAATTCGCTGCCGTCGAAACCCATCTGCGGGCCAATCTGGGCCGACATGTCCCGGTGGCCGAGATGGCAGAGATCGCGGGGCTTTCCGAAAGCCGCTTTTCTTACGCCTTCAAGCGGTTGCGCAACGAAACGCCGCAGCGCTGGCAGGCCCGCATCCGGCTGGAGGCGGCGCGAAGGATGATACGCGACCCCGCGCGGTCGCTGGCCGACATCGCCTATGCGACCGGATTCGCCGACCAGGCGCATCTGTCGCGCGCCTTCCGCGCGGCCCACGGCATCCCGCCCTCGGTCTGGCGCCGGCAGGGATTGCAGGATTCCTGATCAAATCCCTGCGGGATGGTTCAAGACAGCCCTCGAATACCTGAGTTAATAGCTCGGAAACATTCGCGGACAGAACAAATGATCAAGATGAACAAAGCCCAACCCCTTCTCCTTGGCGTCAGCCTGCTCGCCATCGCGGCGACCGGCGCCTTCGCGCAGGAACGGAACGACACGCGCCAGACCTTCATGGGTGCGGTCGTGCTGGATACCGTCACGATCGAGGGGTTCGAGAATCCCAGCGCGCCGCTCGACGGCACGGTGGCCCATTCCTCGGCCACGACCAAGACCCGCCGGCCGATCCTCGAGACGCAATCCTCGGTCTCGGTCGTGCCGCGCAAGCAGATGGACGAGCAGGGCGCGACGAACCTCTCCGATGCGCTGGGCTATTCCGCCGGGATCATCACCGAGAACTATGGCAACGATCCGCGCTTCGACAGCCTTTATCTGCGCGGCTTCAACCTTGAAAACGACAAGTTCCTGGACGGGCTGCGCCTGATGCGCTCGACCCAGTTCCCGACCAGCGCGCCCGCCTTCGAGCTTTACGGGCTGGAGCGGGTCGAGGTGCTGCGCGGCCCGGCCTCGGTGCTCTACGGGGCGGGGACTCCTGCGGGCCTGGTCAACATGATCCAGAAGCGGGCGCAGGCGGATGGCGATTTCACCGAACTGGGCTTCAGCCTGGACAGCAAGGGCTCGGCCTCGGTCTATGGGGATGCGAACCGGGTGGTCGATGACCGCTTCGCCTATCGCGTCACGTCCAAGGGCAGCAATGCCAGGACCGATGTCGAGGAAATCGACAACCTGCGCGGCTATCTGGGCCTGTCGGCCAGCTATGCGCTGAGCGAGGCGACCGAGCTGGAGTTCATGGCCAGCTATCACGGCGACGCGCCGATCTCGCCTACGGGGGTGCCCAGCGGACTGGTGGGCCTGGTCGATGCCAAGGATCTGCGCGAGTTCTATTTCGGCGACGAGTCGATCAATGACAGCGACCGCAAGATGGGCACGCTCAGCTTTGGCCTGACGCATGATTTCGGCAATGGCTGGCGGTTGAACAATACGCTGCGCTATACCGATTTCGACTGGGATTATGACAGCGTGTATATCAGCGGGCTGACCGGCACCTCGGTCGGGCGGGGCGTCATCACCCAGCGGGAAAACTTCCGCGCCATCGCCACCGACCTGCGGCTGGCGGGCAGCGCCGAAACCGGGGCCGTGTCGCATGAACTGACCTTTGGCCTTGATGCGCAAAAGCTGCGCGAGCGCGCCTATACCGGCTTTTCCACCATTGCGCCCATCGACTATACCGCGCCGTCCTATGGGGGCATAACCGTGCCCGCTCCGTGGTATACGGCGAACAAGTCCGTCGATGCGACGCAGGTCGGCCTGTATGCTCTGGATGAGATCGAATACGGCAACTGGCGCGCGACGGCGGGGCTGCGATACGAATGGACCCGGCAAAAGGGCCAGAGCGTGACGAATTTCGGCACCACCGATTACGCCCGCGACGACCAGCAGCTGACCGGCCATCTGGGCCTGGGCTATCTGTGGGACAACGGCGTTTCGGTTTATGCGTCCTATTCGACCTCATACCTGCCCCAGCCGGGCTTCGACATCGACAACAACCCGCTGAAGCCCACCCACGGCAAGCAATGGGAGCTTGGGGCCAAATACGAGCCCACCGCCTTCGACGGGCTGCTCACCGCTGCGCTTTACGACCTGCGCGAAACCGACCGCAACACCTCGGTCACCGAAGAGGTCGAGGGCGGCACCATCACCGGCACCCGCCAGATCGGCGAGGCACGCATTCGCGGGCTGGAACTGGAAGGCGTGGCCGAATTCGGCCAGGGCTGGTCGGTCAAGGGCGCCTATACCTATGCCTCGACCGAAATCTCGGGCGACAACGGCGGCAACGAACTGGCGAACACCCCGCGCCACGCGGCCAGCCTGTGGCTGTCGCATGAATTCCAGTCCGGCCCGATGCAGGGGCTGCAACTGGGCGGGGGCGTGCGTTACATCGGTTCTCGCTGGGCCTCGGACGCGAATACGCAGCGGCTCGAGGCGGTGACACTGCTGGATCTGGGCGCAAGCTATGAATGGGGGAACGGCCTGGTCGGCCGGCTGAATATCAACAACGTGACGGATGAGACCTATATCTCGGCCGTGGGGCTGAACTCCAGCTATTACGGCGACGGACGCACGGTGCAGGCAAGCCTGAGCCGTAAATGGTAGGAGCCTGCGGGTTCAGCCGACGCGCCTTTCTGGCCGCCGCCTGCGCGGTGGCCGGCAGGGCGCTGCCGGCTTTTGCGGCGGACGGGTTGCGGCTGGCGGCGGTGGACTGGGCGATGGCCGAGACCGCGATGGCGCTTGGCCACCCGCCAGCCGCCCTGGCCGAACTGATCGGCTTTCGCGATGCCGCGGTGGAGCCGCCGCCGCAGGGCACCATCGACCTTGGTCTGCGCGGGGCGCCCAATCTGGAGGCGCTCAGCCTGGTTGCGCCCGACCTGATCCTGTCCTCCAGCTACTACAGCGCGATACAGCCGCGGCTGGAACGGATCGCGCCGGTCTTTACCCGCGCGCTTTATGTCGCCGATGAGCCCGCCTTTCCCAAGGTCATGGCATTGCTGGCAGAGTTGGCGCAGCGGCTTGGCGATCCCGCCGCCGGGCCGCGGGCGCAAGCCGCCGCGCAGGCCGAATTCGCCACGCTCGCAGGCCGCGCCGCGGGTTTTGCCGACCGGGCCTGCCTGCTGTTCGAACTGGGCGATTCCCGGCATATCCGCGTCTTTGGCACCGACAGCCTGTTCAGCGGCGCGCTGGAGGCCATGGGCTTGCGCAACGCTTGGACCGCGCGCACCAGCTTTGCCTTTGCCGCCCCGGTACCGCTGGAAAAGCTTGCCGAATACCCGGAAGCCCGCTTGGTCATCGTGGGCCGGATGCCGCCCCAGGCCGAACGCGGGCTGGGTTCGGCGGCCCTGTGGAACAGCCTGCCGCCGGTCAAGGCGGGGCGGGTCCATCGCCTGCCGGAACTCAGGCCCTTTGCCGGCATCCCTGCGGCCCTGCGCTTTGCGCATGAGCTTGTCGCCGCGCTGGAGGGCCGGGCATGAATCGCATGATCCTTGCCGCGGGGGCCGTCATGGCGCTGGCGCTGTGGAGCATTGCCGCGCTGTCGGTCCTGCCGCCGGCCGCATGGCCCACCCTGCCTTGGCGGGTCGACGAGATGACGGTCCAGCAGATCCTGCTGGCCTATGGGCTGATGCCGCGCGGGGTTCTGGCGCTGCTGGCGGGTGCGGCGCTGGGGCTGGCCGGGGCGCTGATGCAGGCGGTGCTGCGCAATCCGCTGGCCGATCCGACGACGCTTGGCACGGCATCCGGCGCCCAACTGGCGATCGTGGCGGCGACGATTTTCGTGCCCGACTGGCTGCTGAGGGGGAACCTGCCGGTCGCCCTGGCGGGTGCCGGGGCGGCGACGGGTCTGGTCATGGCGCTGGGGGCGCGGCGGAGTTTTGCGCCGGTGACGGTGACCATCGCCGGGATGCTGGTGGGGTTGATGGCCTCGGCCTTGGCGACCGCGATGACGCTGGCGCAGGGCCATTACCTGCTGTCGCTGGTGATGTGGAACGGCGGCGCGCTGGCGCAGGTGGACTGGTCGGGCAGCCGGCACATGGCACTGGCGCTGGTCCCCGCGCTGCTGGCTGCTGCGGCGCTGGCCCGGCCGCTGATGGTGATGTCGCTTGGTCCCGAGGGCGCGCATGGCCTGGGCCTGCGGCTGGCGCCCCTGCGCTTTGCGACCCTGCTGCTGGCGGTCGCCCTGTCGGCCATGGTATCGGCCGAGATCGGGCTGGTCGGCTTTGTCGGCCTTGCCGCGCCGGCCATCGCCCGCAGCCTTGGCGCGCGGACGCTGCTTCAGCGCCTGATGCTGGCGCCGGTGGCGGGCGCGCTGGTGCTGTCGCTGGCCGACGGGTTGCTGCTGGCGCTGGCGGCGGCGGGCGGTCCCAGCCTGCCCACGGGGGCGCTGACCGGGCTGATCGGCGGGCCGCTGCTGATCTGGCTGCTGCCCCGGATGAAGGCGCAGGTGCCGCAGCAAACCGAAGCCGGCGACCGCCGCGGCCACCGCGCCGCATATCCCGAACGGCTGCTGGCGGGGCTGGGTGCGGTCTGCCTTGCGCTGGCCGTGCTGACCCTGTTCGGCGGGCGCGGGCCGGATGGCTGGGGCTTCATGCCCTCGGAACTGCGCGAGACCTTCCTGCCGCTGCGCGCCACCGCGATCCTGGCGGCGGCCTCGGCGGGCGCGCTGCTGGCCGGGTCGGGGGCGATCCTGCAACGGCTGACCGCGAATCCTATGGCCGCGCCCGAGGTGCTGGGCGTGACCGGCGGCGCCTCGCTGGGCTATGCGGTCACGGTCATCGCCGTGGACGGCGCGGGGCCGCTGATTCTGGCGCTGGGAACCTCGGCGGGTGGCGCCTTGGCGCTGGCGGGGCTTGCGGGATTCGCGATGCGCGCCGATCTGTCGCCCGCGCGGCTGCTGCTGGCGGGGCTGGCCATCGGGGCGCTGGCCTCGGCGGTGCTGGGCGCGATCATGGCTTCGGACGACCGCCGGGCATGGGTGATCCTGGGCTGGCTTGCGGGCAGCGCCTCGCAGGTCGCGCCCTTGGGCGCCGCCGCCCTGGCGGGGCTGGCGCTGGCGCTGCTGGCCGCGCTGGTCGGCGCCGCGCGCTGGCTTGAGATCCTGCCCCTGGGCGGCGAGGTCGGCCGCGCGCTCGGCCTGCCGCTGGCGCAGGTGCGGCTGGGGCTGATCCTGCTGGCGGGGCTGGCGACCGGCGCGGCGACGATGCTGGTCGGTCCGGTCAGCTTCGTCGGCCTGATGGCGCCGCATCTGGCGCGGGCCATGGGCCTTGCCCGCGCCGTGCCCTTCTGCGCGGGAAGCTGGCTGCTGGGCGCGCTCCTGATGCTGCTCGCGGCCTTCGGCGCGCGCACCGCCAGCTATCCCTACGACCTGCCGCTGGGCCTGTTCGCCACGCTGATCGGCACGCCCTGGCTGTTCATCCTGCTGATGAAAAGGACCTCCGCATGACGCTGTTCACGCTGTCGGGCGTCTCTTACGACGTGCCGGGCCGCCGGCTGATCGAGGGGCTGGACCTGGAGATCCGCCCCGGCATGGTCACGGCCCTGATCGGGCGCAACGGTTCGGGCAAATCGACGCTTCTGAAGCTGATCTCGGGGCAGAACCGGCCTTCGACCGGGCGCATCGCCTATGCCGGCCGCGACCTGGCGACATGGTCGCCGCGCGAGCTGGCCCGCGACCTGGCCTATCTGCCGCAGGTCACGCCCCCGGCCGAGGGGATGCTGGTCGAGGAACTGGTCGCCCTTGGCCGCTTTCCCTGGCGCGGCGCGCTGGGTCGCTTTCGCCCCGAGGATCACGCCGCCGTCGATGCCGCCATCGCCCGCTGCCATGTCGGCCATCTGCGCGACCGCCTGGTCGATACCTTGTCGGGTGGCGAGCGCCAGCGCAGCTGGATCGCGATGATGCTGGCGCAAGGTGCCCGCACCTTGCTGCTGGACGAGCCGATCTCGGCCCTGGATGTCGCCCATCAGGTCGAGGTCCTGGACCTGGTGCATGGCATGTGCCGCAACGAGGGGCTGTCGGCCATCGTCGTGCTGCACGACCTGAACATGGCCGCGCGCTATTGCGACCATGTGGTCGCGCTTGGCTCGGGCCGGCTGCTGCTGGACGGCCCCATCGGCGCATTGATGACGCCCGAGGCGCTGCTGAACATCTATGGCCTGCGGATGCATGTCGCCGCGCATGAGGGCCATGCCTTCGCCCTGCCGCGCTAGAGCCCCCGAAAGGATCCCCGAATGCTGCGCAAGTTCCTGGCATATTACAAACCGCACCGGCGCCTGTTCTGGCTGGATTTCGGTTGCGCGGTCCTGTCGGGCCTGCTGGAACTGGCATTCCCGCTGGCGATCACGCTGTTCATCGACCACCTGCTGCCGATGGGCGACTGGTCGCTGACCATCGCCGCCGCCGTCGGCCTGCTGCTGGTCTATGCCTTCAACACCCTGCTGATGGGCATCGTGATCTATTGGGGCCACATGCTGGGGATCGAGATCGAGACCGAGATGCGCGCCCGCGCCTTTTCCCACCTGACGCGGCTGTCCTGGCGCTGGTATGACCGCGCCCGCACCGGCAAGCTGGTCGCCCGCGTCACCCGCGATCTGGAAGAGATCGGCGAGGTCGCCCATCACGGCCCCGAGGATGCCTTCATCGCCATCATGACCTTTTTCGGGGCGCTGGCGCTGATGGTCATGCTGCATCCGGTGCTGGCGCTGGTGACCGCGGGGATCGTGCCGCTGACCGTCTGGCTGGTGGTCGTCTATGGCACGCGGATGACGAATACCTGGCGCCAGATCTATGCCCGCGTCGGCAGTTTCAACGTCCGGCTGGAGGAGGCCATCGGCGGCATCCGCGTCGTGCAGGCATTCGCCAACGAGGCGCATGAGGAAACCCTGTTCGAAAAGGACAACCGCGCCTATCGCGCGACCAAGCTGGACGCCTATCGGATCATGGCGCTGTCCACCGCCATCCATTATATGGGCCTGCGCTTCGTGCAGGTCGTGGTGATGGTCGTGGGCGCGGGCTTCGTGCTGCAAGGCAGCCTGACGACCGGCGCCTTCGTGGGCTTCCTGCTGCTGGTCGGGGTCTTTTTCCGCCCCCTGGAAAAGATCGCCGCCGTGATCGAGACCTATCCGCGCGGCATCGCCGGCTTCCGCCGCTATCAGGAACTGCTGGAGACCGAGCCCGAGATCGCCGACGGCCCCGACGCCATTCCGGCCCCCCCGTTGAAGGGGCATGTCGCATTCGAGGACGTCTCGTTCGGCTATGACGGCACGCGGCCGGTGCTGCGGGGGATCACGCTGGAGGTGAAGGCGGGCGAGACGGTGGCCTTCGTCGGCCCTTCGGGCGCGGGCAAGACGACGCTCCTGGCCCTGGTGCCGCGGTTTTATGACCCCGATACGGGCCGGATCAGCATCGACGGGCTGCCCTTGGATGCGATGACGCTGGACAGCTTGCGCGGCCAGATCGGCATCGTCGGCCAGGACGTGTTCCTGTTCGGCACCACCCTGCGCGAGAATATCGCCTATGGCCGCCTTGGCGCGCCCGAGGGGGACATCGTCGCCGCCGCCGAGAAGGCCCAGCTTGGGCAGTTGATCGCGAGCCTGCCCAAGGGGCTGGATACCTTGGTCGGCGAACGCGGGGTGATGCTGTCGGGTGGGCAGAAGCAGCGCGTGGCCATCGCCCGCGCCTTCCTGAAGAACCCGCCGATCCTGATCCTCGACGAGGCGACCTCGGCGCTTGACCGCGAGACCGAGCGCGAGATTCAGTCGGCGCTGGAGGCCCTTTCCGTCGGACGCACCACGCTGGTCATCGCACACCGCCTGAGCACGATCCGCAACGCTGATCGCATCGTGGTGATGGAGGAGGGCCAGTTGCGCGAGGCGGGCGACCATCACGCGCTGCTTTCGCAAGGCGGCCTCTATGCCCGTCTGGCGAGTTGAAGGGACTGCCGCATCCGGCCGGGGGGCGACGATGTCGCTGCGCTTGCCTTGGGCATCATCGGCCCGCTTGCGCCTGCATTGCGGCGAGGTCTGGCCCGGGTCCGAACCCGGGCGGCTTCAGTTCACCCGCAAGCCGCGCCGTTGCTGTTCGCGCGCAAGGATCTCTTGTGCCGGATGGCCGGCGATCGGCATATGCAGGTCGGCCGAAACATCGCCCGCCGCGATCAGCGCGTGATAGCGCGCGCAGCAGACCCGCAGGAACGAGGTGAAGTTGCCGAGGTCATGGTCGGCATCCATCGCCTCGTGCCACAGCCGGGTGATGAGCTGCGCGACGGTCATGCCGTCGCGCGCGCCGATCTCGGCCAGCGTGTCCCAGAAGTGGTTCTCGATCCGGATCGAGGTGGCGACCCCGTCGATGCGCAGGCTGTGGGTGCGGCTTTGCCATTGGGCGGCATCGGCCTTGATGAAGAGTTCGCACATCGCCGGGTCTCCTCCTTCCGTTGATGTCAGAGCAGCGCCAGGAATTGCCGGAGCCAGGCCGGATGGGCGGGCCAGGCCGGCGCGGTGACCAGTTTGCCATCGGTGACCGCCTCGGTCACCGGAATATCGGCGAAACTGCCGCCCGAGGCCGTCACCTCATAGGCGCAGGCCGGATAGGCCGAGCAGGTCCGGCCCTTCAGCACTCCCGCGGCGGCCAGAAGCTGCGCGCCGTGGCAGATCGCGGCGACGGGCTTGTCCGCCTCGAAGAAGTGCCGGACCTTGGCCAGGACCGCCTCGTTCATCCGCAGGTATTCGGGCGCGCGGCCGCCGGGCACCACCAGCGCATCGTATTCGGCGGCGTCCACGGCGTCGAAATCGGCATTCAGCGCGAAATTGTGGCCGGGCTTCTCGGAATAGGTCTGGTCGCCTTCGAAATCGTGGATCGCGGTCTTGACCGTGTCGCCGGCCTTCTTGCCGGGACAGACCGCATCGACGCTGTGGCCGGTGGCCAGCAGCGCCTGGAACGGGACCATGGTCTCGTAATCCTCGGTGAAGTCGCCGGTGATCATCAGGATCTTCGCCATCGCATCCTCCCTTGCTGACGGACCTGTCCCAGTCTAGGCCAAAAGGGCAGGGCGCGGGTGTTAGCCGGATACTACGCCCGGCACCGGGGCGAGCCGCCGTGCAGGCATGATCCGCTGCCGGGCATCCTGAAGGACGATTCCGGCGCCGATGGGCTTTGCGGCGGGGATCTATTTCGCGACCGTCACGGCCGCGCCCAGCCAAGGGGCCAGGGCGCCAAGGGCGGGGACATATTGCGTGGCGACGATCGTGCGGCAGGTCTGGACCAGCAGCGGCTTCAATGCCGTCAACTCGCCGCTGCGCGTCACCAGATAGATCCGCCGCGCGAAGGCCGGGCCGGGCAGCGGCAGGACTTGCAGGAACGGCACATGGTTCGCGCATTTGCGGATGCAGCTTGGCGTCAGGATGGTCCAGCCCAGCCCGGCCGCGACGAAGCTGATGATGGAATCGATGGTGTCGCAGGCGAAGGCATGCGGGACCTCCAGCCGGGTGCGGCGGAATTGCTGTTCGACCCGCCGCGCGATGCCCGTCGCGGCGCCCGAGCGGATCATCGGCGAGGTGGTGGCGAAACGGCGAAACGATTCCTCGTCCCGGAACGGCGGCACGTCCTTGGGCACCAGCGCGATGAACTGCTCGGAGAAAAGCTCGTGACGGTCGAAGCGGTCGAGGTCGTCGAAAGGGTCCGCCGATATGACGGCGTCCAGCTCGCCGTTGATCAGCTTTTGCCGCAGCGGCTCCATGAAGCCGCTGAAGATCGAGACCGCGTCGACGGTATGGCGCATGGCCTTGATCAACTGCGGCACCAGCGGATCGGACAGCGAATCGATGATCCCCAGCCGCAGCTGGGTCAGGGTCGTCTGGTTGGCGTCCAGCAACTCGTTTCTCAGCGATGCCGCCTGCGACAGCAGCCGCTCGGCGCTTTGCGCCAGCCGACGGCCGGCCGGCGTCGGCAGCATGGGGCGCGAGGCCCGGTCGAACAGCGGAACGCCCAGTTCCGCCTCAAGCCGCAGGATCTGCCGGGATACCGCCGATTGCGTCAGCTGCATCCGCTCGGCGGCGGCGGTCATGCTGCCGGTGCCGAAGACGGCAAGGTAAAGTTCGAGCGCATGCAGGTCTATCGCTACGCGAGGGAGGGGGCCGAGGCTGTCAGCGGCGCACATGAGGTCACACCATGATATTATGGAATTATAATCAGGAGTTTTCGGGATGATGGCAAGCGGAAATCATGCCGGACGTGAAAGATACACCCAATTATCATGTTGTAATACATTGAATTAATTTTGACCCGCCGGACGCAAGGTGCGTTCCGGCGACAAGCCATAGGATGATTTTTGTTTTTGATGTGGCGCGGATTCGCCGTATCCACGGCTCAGATCATCTGACAAGGGAGGAGCCTGACAATGATCACCCGCCGCACCTTCGCCGGCCTGTCGGTCAGCATCGCCATCGCCTTGGCGAGCGCAGTGCCGGCTCTGGCCGAAACCACCTTCGAGAAGATCAAGCGCACCGGCACGATGGTCGTGGGCACCGAGGCTGCCTATCCACCGTTCGAATTTGTCAAGGACGGGCAGATCACCGGCTTCGGCCGCGACCTGCTGGACGAGATCGCCAGGTCCTGGGGCGTCGAGATCAAGCAACTCGACCTGCCGTTCCAGGGCATCCTGCCGGGGCTTCTGGCGCAGAAGTTCGACTTCGTGGCGACCTCGGTCGGCATCAACCCGGAGCGGGCGGCGCGCTATGCCTATACGCTGCCCATCGCCGACAGCACCGCCTATGCCATCAAGCGCGCCGGCAACGACCACATCAAGGGCGTCGAGGACCTGGCCGGCAAGGTGGTGGCGACGCAGCTCGCCTCGGCCGTCGATCCGGTCGCCAAGGCGCTGGACGAGAAGCTGAAGGCCGAGGGCAAGGGCTTTTCCGAGCTCAAGCTGTTCCCGACCTTCAACGATTCCTTCCTGGCGGTGGCCAACGGCACGGCGGATGCCGCCATGGCGGGGCTGCCGGTGCTGCAAAACCTGATGAACGAACGCCCGGGCGTCTTCGAGCTGGTCGGGCAGGCGGCGGATACCCAGAGCCTGAACGCCTGGGTGGTGCGCCCCGAGGACAAGGACCTGCGCGACGCCATCAACGCCGTCGTCCTGGAGCTGAAGGCCAGCGGCCGCTTTGCCGAATTGCAGCAGAAATGGCTCGGCATGACCTACGACCTGCCCGAAAAGGACTACCTGCCCGAAGGGGCGCTCTGATGGGCGCGCGGCCCTTTCCCAAGGGCCGCGGCGCAAGCCGAGCAGAAGCAGGAGCAAACCCTTGGACTTCGACCTTGCGGCGTTTGGTGACGCCTTTCCCCGGCTGCTGCCCGCAGCCCTCACCAACCTGACCATCGCGCTGGTGGCGATGACGCTGGCGCTGATCGGCGGCACCGTGCTGACGGTGCTGCGCACCACCGGCATCGGCCTGCTGACAGGCGCCATCGGCGTGCTCATCAGCTTTATCCGCGGCACGCCGATCCTGGTGCAGATCTTTCTGTTCTACTATGGGTTGCCGGCGCTGGGGCTGGACCTGACGCCGATCCAGGCCGGGGTGCTGGCCATCGCGCTGAACAGCTCGATCTTCATCACCGAGATCATGCGCGGGGGGCTCTCCGGCATGGATCCCGGCCCGGTCGAGGCCGCCATCGCCCTGGGTGTGCGGGCGCGGACGATCTGGACGCGGGTGATCCTGCCGCAGCTTTACATCCGCATCCTGCCGCCGCTGGTCAACGAGTTGACCACCATCGTCAAGGGCACCGCGCTGCTGTCGGTCATCACCGTGGTCGAGGTGCTGCGCACCGCGCAGCAGATCGCCAACACCACCTTCCGCCCGCTTGAGGCGCTGCTGGCCGCCGCCATCGTGCTGTTCGCGCTGAACCTGGCGATCAGCCAGCTGGGCCGGCGCATCGAAACCCGCTTCGCCGCGCGCAGGGGATAGACCATGACCCTCGATTTCTCCGTCATTCTCGACAATTGGCAGCTTTTCGCCTCGGGGCTGTGGATGACGCTGGTCGTCGCCCTGTTGTCCATCGCCGCGGGTTTCCTGCTGGCGATCCCGGTGGCGATCATGGCGCTGTCGCATCGCCGCTGGCTGCGCACCATCGCCGGGGCCTATGTGGAATGGTTCCGCAACATCCCCTTCATCGTGGTGCTGTATATCTTCTTCTACGGCCTGCCCTTCATGGGGTTGCGCCTGCCCGAGCCGGTGGTCGGCGGCATCGCCCTGGCCTTCTATGCCAGCACCTATTTCTCGGAGGTGATCCGCGGCGCGGTGCTGGCGGTGCCCAAGGGCCAGCTCGAGGCCGCGCGCGCCGTCGGCATGTCCTATTTCATGGGCATGCGCGAGGTGGTGGCGCCGCAGACGCTGCGGCTGCTGCTGCCGCCCTCGACCAACACCGCGATCTCGATGATCAAGGAGACCTCGGTGCTGTCCACCATCACCGTGGCCGAGATCACCTATCAGGGCCTCGTGGTCCAGGGCGCCACCTTCGCCCCGTTCGAGGTGTTCCTGACCACGGCGGCGCTTTACTGGCTGATCACCTCGGCCTTCGCCCATGGCATGCACCGGGTCGAGCGCGCCGCCGGCGCCGCGCAGGGCAGCCAGCAGGCCCGGCACAGCCTGGCCGACAAGTATCTTCAGCTTGGAATGCGGAGGAGCAAGTGACCCGTCCCCTTCTGAAAGTCTCGAACCTCGCCAAGTCCTTCGGAACCATGACCGCGCTGCGCGACATCAGCTTCGAGGTCGAGGCGGGCGAGGTGGTCTGCATCATCGGCCCCTCGGGTTGCGGCAAGAGCACGCTTCTGCGCTGCATCAACTACCTGACCTTTCCCGACGGCGGCTTCGTCGAGGTGGACGGCACCCATATCGGCCGCGAGCCGGGCCGCGACGGCAAGGTGCGGATGCAGTCGCACAAGCGCATCGACCAGTTGCGGCCGATGATGGGCTTCGTGTTCCAGCAGTTCAACCTGTGGCCGCACATGACCGTGCTGGAGAACATCGCCCGCGGCCCGGTCAAGGTGCAGCGCCGCCCGCGCGATGAGGTCGAGCGCCAGGCCCGCGCGCTGCTGGCCCGCTTTGGCCTGGCCGGCAAGGAGGATGCCTATCCCTCGGCCCTGTCGGGCGGCCAGAAGCAGCGCGTCGCCATCGCCCGCGCGCTGGCCATGGAGCCGCGGCTGATGCTTTTCGACGAGCCGACCTCGGCGCTCGACCCCGAGATCGTCAATGAGGTGCTGCTGTTCCTGCGCGAACTGGCCGACAGCGGCATGACCATGGTGATCGTGACGCATGAGATCGGCTTTGCCCGCCATGTCGCCGACCGGGTGATCTTTCTCGACGGCGGCCTTGTCGCCGAACAGGGCCCGGCCCGGCAGGTGCTGGGCGACCCGCAGAACCCCAGGCTGAGGGAATTCCTCGCCCAGATCCACGAGGTGGCCGCCCCGGCCGACCTCTCGACCCCAAGCCATTGATTTACCCGGAGGACCATTCATGACCCGCAAGCTGACCTCGGCGCCCAAGCATGGCCATACCAGCATGCTCTATTCGACCGTGCATACCGACCTGGACACGCTGGATGCCGATATCGCCTTTCTGGGCATTCCCTATGGCTCGGCCTATACCATGGACGAGGTGACGAACGACCAGACCCGCGCGCCGACCGCGGTGCGGCAGGCGACGGACCGGGCGGTGCGGCTGCTCGACCGCTACGACTTCGACATCGGCGGCACGCTCTACGACGGGCGCGACGTGCGCGCGGTGGATTGCGGCGACGTGACCGGGGATCCGGCCGACCCCAAGGCGCATTCGCGCAATGCCGAAGAGGCGGTGCGCAAGATCCTGGCCGCCGGGGCGCTGCCGCTGATCATCGGCGGCGACCACGGCATCCCGATCCCGGTGCTGCGCGCCTATGACGACCAGGGGCCGATCACGCTGATCCAGATCGACGCGCATCTGGACTGGCGCGACCAGATCAACGGCGTGCATGACGGGTTGTCGAGCCCGATCCGCCGCGCCTCGGAAATGCCGCATGTGCAGGAGATCTTCCAGATCGGCATCCGCGCCCAGGGCACCGCCCGCCCCGAGGAATACGAGGCCGCGCAGGCTTACGGCTCGAACATCGTCACGGCCTACGAGCTGCACGAAAAGGGCATGCAGGCGATCCTGGAGCGCATCCCGGACGGTGGGCGCTATTACATCACCGTCGATGCGGATGGCGTCGATCCCTCGGTGATGCCGGGCGTGGCCGGGCCGGCCTTCGGCGGCGTGACCTATTGCCAGATGCGCGAGTTGCTGCACGGGCTGGTGCGCAAGGGCAGGGTGGTCGGCATGGACATCGTCGAGATCACCCCCGCGAAGGACGTGAACCAGCTGACCGCCATCGCTGCCGGGCGGTTCTTCGTGAACCTGGTCGGCGCCGCCGTCCGCGCCGGCTATTTCGATCAGCGGATCAGCCAGCGCGCCGCCCGGCCCGCCGCCTGATCGCCCACGGCCCCGTCCCGGCATGCCGCCGGGACGCGGGCGCCAAAGCACGCCATTCCCAAGGACTCAGGAGGTCAGCCATGCCCGATCCAGACGCCTCGCCCGCCGCGCCGATCATCTCCGTCGCCGGGGTGAACAAATGGTATGGCGCGTTCCAGGTGCTGACCGATGTCAGCCTGTCGGTCGCCAGGGGCGAGAAGGTGGTGATCTGCGGCCCCTCCGGTTCGGGCAAGTCGACGCTGATCCGCTGCCTGAACCAGCTTGAACAGCACCAGGAGGGCTCGATCGTCGTGGACGGCATCGAACTGGGCCAAAGCGAAAACGCCGCGCAGGCGGTGCGGCGCGAGGTCGGCATGGTGTTCCAGCATTTCAACCTGTTCCCGCATCTCGACCTGGTGCAGAACTGCATCCTGGCGCCGATGTCGGTGCGCGGCATGTCCCGGCGCGCGGCCGAGGCGCTGGCGGTCGGGCTGCTGGAGCGGGTGCGGCTGGGCGAGCACGCGCATAAATATCCCTCGCAACTGTCGGGCGGCCAGCAGCAGCGCGCCGCCATCGCCCGCGCCTTGTGCATGGAGCCGCGGGTCATGCTGTTCGACGAGCCGACCTCGGCGCTGGACCCCGAGATGGTGGGCGAGGTGCTCGACACCATGCGCGGGCTGGCGGCCGAGGGCATGACGATGATGATCGTCACGCATGAGATGGGTTTCGCCCGGCAGGTGGCCGATCGGGTGGTGTTCATGGATCGCGGCCAGATCGTGGAACAGGCGCCCCCCGCCGCGTTCTTCGGCGCCCCGATGCATGAGCGCACCCGGCGTTTCCTCAGCCAGATCCTGCATTGAGGGGGCGGGTATGGCGCCCCGGATCGTCGCGCTGGTCTCGACCGGCGGCACCATCGCCTCGCGCTTCTCGGCCGATCACGGCGGGCTTTTCAGCATGGACGGACCCGAGGCGCTGCTGGCGCCGGGCCTGCCGGCGCTGCGGGTGGATCCGTTCTGCAACCTGGGCAGCAACCGCATCGACCTGGCGCTGTCGCTGAGGCTGGCGCAGCGGATCGCGGCGCATCTGGCCGATCCCGATGTAGCCGGCTGCGTGGTGACGCATGGCACCGACACCATGGAAGAAAGCGCCTTCCTGGCCAGCCGGGTGATCGGGTCCGAGAAACCGGTGGTGTTCACCGGGGCGCAATTCGCCGCCGACAGTCCGGCGCCGGACGGGCCGGGCAATCTGGCGGCGGCGCTGCGGCTGGCGGCTTCGCGCAAGGCGCGGGGCCTGGGCGTGGTGGTGGTCTTTGACGGCAGCGCCTATGCCGCCGAGGATGTCACCAAGATCGACGCCCAGGCCCGCGCCGGCTTTGCCGGGCCGCATTTCGGCCCGGTGGCCCGTATCGGCCGCGCGGGCATCCGCCTGCTGGCGCGGCCGCCGCGGCCCGCCCCTCTGCCGGCGGCGGGCATCAGCCCTGACGTGGCGCTGCTGCCTGCGGCGATGGGCATGGATGGGCGCAGCATCGACGCGCTGGTCGCGGCCGGTATGCAGGGCATCGTGATCGAGGGCTTCGGCTGCGGCAACGGCACGCCCGAACTGGTCGCGGCCGTGGCCCGCGCGCGGAGCCGGGGGGTGACCTGCGTGGTGACGACGCGTTGCCTGCGCGGCGAGACGCGACCGCTTTACGCCGACGGCGGTGCGCTGGACCTGCAGCGCGCCGGGGCGATCCTGGCGGGCCGGTTGCAGGGCAAGAAGGCCCGTATCCTGCTGGCCTTGCTGCTGGCCGGCCGGCGCGGGTCGGTCACGGCAAGGGATTTCGGGCATGATTGCCGCGATCCCGGCCAAGGGCGCGAACTCGGGACCGGCAGGCCGGATTGATCGCCCGAGCCGGATTTCCGGCCTTGGGAATGTCCCGCGCAGCAAGGAGCGGGCAGGAAATGCGGGCCGCGTGGATCACGACTGGCTTTGGCACGCTCTTCGACCGCAGGAAAGCCGGGGCAGGGTCGGTCGCCGTTTCGTTTCCCCGCGAAGAAAGTTTTTCAACCAAAGATGACGTTCCGGGCAGTCGGCTGGCAACGTGTCTTTCATTATGTTTGTATAAATATAACGAATCCCATGACGAGACGGCACGACCAGCTCCTTGATCGAGACCCTTTGAGCACCGGAAGCGACCATGACCCGATATGTCATCTATACCCGCATCGGCCCCGACGATTTGGGCCGCGCCGACGCAAGCCTTGCGGCACAAGAGCGCGACATCCGATTTTTCCTGTTCGAGCGGGATGCGGAGGGCAATGTCGTGGCGCGGCGATGCGATCAGGCAGCCGGGGCGGGGAAGGTCGGTGGGGAACTGATCGAAGCTCTCGCACTATGCCGGGACATGGGCGCCACGCTTCTGGTGGCGCGCATCGACCGCCTGCCTTTCGATGAGGCGGGCTTTGCGGCCTTTCTTGCGGAATCCGAACTGGACCTGAAAGTCGCGGCGCTGCCGGACGCGCAAAAGCCGGACCTTCTTGCCCATGCCCGCCTTCTGAGGGAAGAGCGGCGTTTCGATGCCCGGCGTGCCGCACGATACCTGTCGCGAAGCCAGGTAAAGAGCTGGCAATGCACCGTCGCCCATGCCGAAGCGGAAAGCGTCGAGCAGATCGCGCGGATCGCCTTGCCCCTCAGGGATGGCGGCGCGACTTTGCGCGACATCGCCTCGGCCTTGAACCGGGTCGGCCTGACGACCGCGCGCGGCACGGCCTGGCGGGCGAACCATGTTTCGCGAATCCTGCATTACATGGACAGCCAAAGGGCCGGCGGCGGGTTCTGAGCCCTTCCGCGCGGGTCGGGCCGGCCCCTGTCTCGCCTCATTGCCCGGGGTCCGCATGACGATGGGCGTTTTCGAAAGACGGGCGGGCTGCCTGCGGCAAACGGATGCCGAGCCGGTTCGACGGGTTGATCGCCGGCGTGGTCCTGGATCGGCGGAATGCCCGCCGGAACCGTGCCGGCAAGGCGTTCAGCCAGATCGGAGAGACGCTGGTTTCCTGCCTTCGGCCGGGGGCCGGCTGTGCAGCGGGAGAGAGTTTCGGCCTATCGGGCAATATGCCCTTTGGCTTCCTTTCGCTATGTTTATATAGACACAACGATTCGCCGGGATGCGAGGAGGAGACGGGGTGGTGGTTCGTATCGGCAAAGGACCGGCCGCATTGGCATCGGGTCGGTCCATCCCGGCCGTCGCGCAGGCGCTGGCGCAGGGATCGGCGGGAACGGATCGCTTTGGCCACGCCCGGCGGCAGGGGTGATGCGGATGGGCGCAGCGGCTGGAGAATATCGGCCTCGCGCCGGATCCGGGCGAGGTGCTTTGCGTGCCCGGGCCAAACGGCGCGGGTAAGACGACGCTGCAGCGCTGCCTGATCGGGGCGCTGACGCCTTCGGGGGCTCGATCCTGCCGGGCGCGCTTTATGGCCGTATCATCCGCGATGCCAACGACCTGCCGCCCTGGGCGCGGCAATCGGGCCGCTGGGCCTGGCAGGACGTTTTCGCGCCGCAGCTTGCCCAAAGCCCCCGCGTCGAGGATGCCCAGCGCAACCTGGCGCTGACCACCGAGGTCGTGCTGGCCGCCGATCCCGACATCGTCATCGTCGGCGACCCGGCCCATGTCGCCCGCCTGGACGAGGATGCCAACCTGTCGCAACTGCGCGCGGTGCAGGAGGGCCGGATCCTCGTCGTGCCGATGGGGGCGCATATCCGGGCCAATCGCACGGTCGAGCAGCCGCTGACCGTGCTGTGGGCGGCCTCGCATTTCCATCCCGGCCTTTTCCCCGAGGCCGAGTTGATCGCGACGGTGCGGGACTTCTGCAAAAGCTTCTTCGGGACGGAACTCGACGACGGGCAGATCCGCACCATCCTGGGGGGCAGGGTATGAGCGTCCCCCGCCCAAAGGACACCGGCGAAGGCGCATCGTATCTTGAACGGACCTGCGATGCCGTGACCCGAATACTCGGGCCCGAGGCCGAGGCGCGGACCGTCGGCCGTGCCACGCTGGGGCTGTTCTTCGTCGCCGTCACGCTGGACAGTGGCCATACCGGGCTGTGCGCCACGCCGCTGAAAGACATCCCCGAGGCGGTGTGCTGCCCCTCTTCGGCCATGGCGATGCCGTTTCCCGGCAAGCTGCGGGGCATGGGGGCGCTGCGGCTGGCGCAAGAGGCGCTGTCGCATACGGGGCTGCGCCGCGCGCTCGGCATCGCGGCGCTGAACGCGCTGGCCCATCTGGCCGCCGAGCGTCGCGGGCCCCCGGGGCTATCGCGTTGTCGAGAATGCCGACGCCTTCGACATCGCCCGCATCCGGCCCGACGAGACGGCGGTTGTCGTCGGTGCCTTCGGTCCGTTCCTCAAGGCGCTGCGCGGCATCGGCGCGCTGCATTTCGTGCTGGAAAAGGATCCGGCCACGCTGCGCCCCGACGAGATGGAGCATTTCCGCCCCGCCGAAAGCTATCCCCGCATCGTGCCCCGGGCGGAGGTGTTGCTGATCACCGGCACCACGCTCGTCAACGACAGCCTGCCCGGGCTGATCGCCTGTGCCCGCCCCGAAGCGCGGGTGGTGCTGGTCGGCCCGACCGTGCCGATGCTGCCCGACGCCTTTCTTGACCGCCGGGGCATGATCCTGGGCACCGTGCGCGTCGCCGATGCCGAGGCGCTGCATGAGGTGCTGGCGCAAGGTGGCTCGGGCCATCACTTCCTCGGAAAATACGCGCCCAGGATCGTTCTGGCGCAGGATTGAACGCAACGCTTGAAAGGACATGCAGATGAGCGACGATGCAAGGACCGTGACGCTGACCAAGATGTGCCTGAAGCATGGCATCGGCATCCCGCGCGAGGGCGCGTTGGCGGTGCGCTTCCAGGCGGCCTTTCTGGCGGTGCCTTACGACGACGAGGCCGGAGAATGGCGCATGGAGTGAAAGAAGGGCGGCTTTGCCGAATCCAATGCCCGGCTCAAGGCGTTCCTTGCCGAACGCGGGGTGGGCGTGGTCCATGTCGACAAGTGTTGAGCTGCCGATGACCCCGGTTCAGCCCGGATAGGCCCGCATCGAGATCAGCCGGTGATAGGCGGTGGCGACCGCCACCAGCGTCACCGTTCCCGCCAGGATCGGCACGCCCGGAAAGGACCAGCCCGCGCCGCTCAGGATCACCACCAGCGGGTCGCCGCCCGCGGGCGGATGCAGGGTTCCGGTCAATTGCATGACGGCGATGGCCAAGCCGACCCCGACCCCCATGGCCAGGACGGAATCGCCGATCAGGTTCAGCACCAAAAGCCCGACCAGCGCCGACAGGAGATGCCCGCCGATGACGTTGCGCGGCCGTGCCAGCGGGCTTTGCGGCAGGGCGAACAGCAGCACGCAGCTTGCCCCGAAGGGCGCGATCAGCAGCGCATGCTCCAGCGATTGCGCAAGCCCCGCCAGCAGCCAGATCGCGACTGCCCCGCCCAGGCCCGAAACCAAGGCGGGCAGCAGGTTCAGGCGGACATAGACGGCCAGGACCGGCGGCTTTTCCCGTTCTGCAGCCTGTGTTTGCGAATACATGTCATCCTCCCCGGAAAAGGCCCGCGCGAGAGGGACCGCGCGGGCCGGCAGGCGTCAGCCGACCTTCTCGAACTTCGCGGCCTCTTCCGAGCCGCCCGTCGCATTGCCCTTGGAATAGGAATGCGCGCCCACGCCGGCGAGGCCGCCGCCCTGCACGATCAGGTATTCGTCGCGGATCGGCCGGCGCTCGAAATGGCATTCCAGGATTTCGCGCGTCCCGGCCGCATAGCGCGCCTGCGCCGAGAGCGAGGTGCCCGAGATATGCGGCGTCATCGCGTTATGCGGCATGGTGCGCCAGGGGTGGTCCTGCGGCGCCGGCTGCGGGAACCACACGTCGCCGCCATAGCCGGCCAACTGGCCGCCTTCCAGCGCGCGCGCCACCGCGGCGCGGTCGCACAGCTTGCCGCGCGCCGTGTTGACCAGGTAGGCGCCGCGCTTGAACAGCTTCAGCGTCTCGTCGTTGACCATGTGCTCGGTCTCGGGATGCAGCGGGCAGTTCAGCGTGACGATGTCGCAGGCGGGATACATGGCCTGCGGCGTCTCGTGCCAGGTCAGGTCCAGCTCCAGCTCGACCTCGCGCGGCAGGCGGTGGCGGTCGGTATAGTGCAGGTGCATGCCGAAGGGCTTGAAGCGGCGCAGCACCGCCAGGCCGATCCGGCCGGCGGCCACGGTGCCGACATGCATCCCCTCGATGTCGTAGGAGCGGGTGACGCAATCGGCGATGTTCCAGCCGCCCTTGGCCGCCCAGTCATGCGAGGGGGTATAGTTCCGCACCAGGTTCAGCGCCGTCATCACCACATGCTCGGACACGCTGATCGAATTGCAGAAGGTGACCTCGGCCACGGTGATGCCACGCTCCATGGCGGCTTGCAGGTCGACATGGTCCGAGCCGATGCCGGCGGTCAGCGCCAGTTTCAGCTTGGGCGCCCTGGCGATGCGCTCGGCGGTCAGGTAGGCCGGCCAGAACGGCTGCGAGATGACGACCTCGGCATCGTGCAGGTGCTTTTCCAGCTCGCTGTCGGGGCCGTCCTTGGACGAGGTCACCACCAGTTCGTGGCCCTGCGATTCCAGATAGTTGCGTAGGCCAAGCTCGCCCGAGACCGAACCGAGCAGGCTGCCCGGCACGAAGTCGATCGCCTTGGGCGTCGGCAGGGTCTGCCCGTCGGGATAGCGCTCGATCACCGGCAGCGAATCCCGGGCGTAAGAGGTCGGATAGCCGTCGACCGGATCGTCGTAGAGCACGCAAACAACCTTGGCCATGTGTCTTCCTTTCCATTCGTGAGGCAGCCGGAAGCCCCGCCCCGCGCCGTGGATCGGCGCGAGGGAATGCGGGCCTGTCCCTTGGATGGGCAGGCGGGCCGGCAGATGCCGGGCGATGTCGGGGCTTTCCTCCCTGGATGCCTCGGGGGTTGCACGAGGTGTCTTGTGGACAGGGCCGAGCCTGCATCCCGTCGCATGCAATCGCAAATCGGAGTTTTTCAACGATCCATGGACGGCTTCGATGATGCCGCGCGGCGACATGCGATTTTCCTGCGGTTCCGGCGGGTTGGGAGCGGGTTTCGCATCGGTCGCCGGCCAGTGCCCGCTGGTCGTCGCCAATACCTGCTCGGCCAGCATCGCCACCCTGCCGGCGGCGGCGCGGATGATCGACGGGTTGCGCGTGCTGTGGGTCGATGCGCATGGCGACTTCAACACGCCGGAGACGACCGGGACCGGCTATCTTGGCGGCATGGCGCTGGCCGGGGCCTGCGGCCTGTGGCGGACCGGACATGGCGGCGAGGTGTCGCCCGCGCGCGTCGCCCTGTTGGCCGCCCGCGACATCGATCCGCCCGAAGAGGCCCTGTTGGCACAGGCCGGCGTGCATCGGTTCGCGGCGGGGGCCGAGCCGGAAACGGTGCTGGCCGCCCTGGGCGAGGGGTCGATCTGGCTGCATGTCGACTGGGACGCGATGGAGCCCGGCACGATCCCCGCCGCCTATTCCGTTCCCGGCGGGCTTATGCCGGGCAGGCTGCGCGCCTTTCTGGCCGCCATCCCGCCGCAGCAAATTGCCGGGGTCGAGCTCGCCGAATTCGAAATGCCGGGGACGGCGCAAGCGGCGCAGGGGGCCATCGCGACCATTCTGGACATCGTCGGCCCGCTGCTTCCACCCCCGGGCGATGAGCCGGGGCTAACCGGCCTGCTGCGGCGCGAAGGCGCCCGAGCCCCAGCGCGGCAGGATCTCCTCTGCACTCAACGGCGCGAGGGGGATGTCGTCGCATGCCGGATCGACCCAGCGCGCCTCGGCGCCGGGGACGATTTCCGCACCCTCCGGCAGATGCAGCAGGAACAGGTCGGCGACCACCTGCCGGCCGGGCTCGTTCGCGGCGCGGGCACGAAACCGGCCCAGGGCGCGCATCTGTCCCGCATCCACCCGCAAGCCGGTTTCCTCGGCAAGCTCGCGGCACAGGGCGGCTGCGGCGGTTTCCCCGGCGTCGATCTTGCCGCCGGGCTGCTGGAAGGCATGCGCACCGGCAGCGTCCGGCCGTCTGGGCGCATGACCAGTCCCGCTGCGATCATGATGTCCATCCGGCTCTCCTTTCGTGATCCGGTGGGGCGGGACTAACCCGCCCGCATGGCGCTGAAAAGCCGCTCGGCGGCGGCGCGCAGGGCGCAGTCCTGCAAGGCGCGTACCATGGGGGATTGCGGCATGCGATCCGCCAGCACCAGCACGATCTCTTGCGCGTGCCCGGGTTCGGTCAGGGGCATCAGCCGCAGATCGGTCACCCCGGTAAAGACCATGCCGAAGGTATGCGGCAGGATCGCGCACCAGGGACCGCGCCGCAGATGCGCAAGCACGCCCAGGAAGGAGTTCGTGGCGATCTTCGGCGCCAGGCGAACCCCGGCCCGTGCGGCGATGGCATTCAGTATCCGGCGGTTCTGCATGTCGCCCGACAGCAGGCAAAGCGGCCGTGCTGCCGCCTCGGCCCAGGTCACGCCGGCCCGTCCGGCAAGCTCGTCGCCGCTGCGGCAGGCAAAGACGTAATGCTCGGATACGGCGGAAAGCAGCGCACATGCTGCAAAGGCTCGTTGTCGAGATAGGTCATGCCGCCGTCGATCTCGAAATTGTCCAGCCCCTTCTGGATCAAGCGCGAGGACATCGACCGCAGCTCGATCTCGGCGCGCGGATGGCGCGCGACGAAGGCTTCGGTCAGGATCGACGCCGCAGGCATGGCCGCCGGGATGATGCCCAGCCGCAGCCGCCCTGTCAGGCCGCCGCTGTCCCTGCCGGTCAGGTCGTCATGCAGGCTGTCGTAATCCGCCAGGATCTGCCGACCCCAATGCAGCACCTTTTCGCCCTCGGGCGTCAGCGCCAGGAAACGGTGGCCCCGGACGATCAGGCCCAGGTTCAGCTCGTCCTCGAGCTTGCGGATCGCATGGGACAGCGTGGGCTGCGTCACGTTGCAGCGCTCGGCCGCGCGGCCGAAATGCTGCTCTTCGGCGAGCGTCACGAAGAACTTGAGGTGGCGTATCAGCATGGCCGCGGTCCGGTGCTATCGCTGTCGTCGTCATAGCGAAGCTGGCATATCGGCAAGCTGCGGAACTGCCCCGCACGAAAGGCGAAAGCGGCGGAACATGCAAGGGCATGGTCCAGGCCGTCGCGCCGCGCGGCCGGCCGGGAGTGCCGGAGCGGCCAGCCGCCCTTGCCCATGCCGCGCTTTCGGGTCACAGATATGGCCCGAGGAACCGGACATCCCGCCCGCCCATCTTCCGGAAAGCTTGCCGACATGACCACCGCCACCATGCCCGTCGCCCGCGCCAGAACCCATGTGACCGTGCTTCTGCTGCTGGGCCTGACGCATCTGCTCAACGACATGATGCAGTCGCTGATCCCTGCCGCCTATCCGATCCTCAAGGATGCCTATGGGCTGGATTTCGTGCAGATCGGCATGATCACCCTGACATTCCAGATCGCCGGGTCGCTGCTGCAGCCGGTGATCGGCATGGTGACGGATCGCCATCCGGCGCCCTATTCGCCGGTGGTGGGCATGATGTTCACCCTGTCGGGACTGGTCAGCCTGGCCTTTGCCCACAGCTACGCGGTCGTCCTGGTCTCGGTGGCGCTGATCGGCATCGGCTCGTCGATCTTCCACCCCGAGGCGACGCGGATGGCGCGCTATGCGGCGGGCGGCCGGCAGGGGCTGGCCCAGGGAATCTTCCAGGTCGGCGGACAGGCGGGCGGCGCGCTGGGGCCCGTCTTTGCGGCGCTGGTCATCGTGCCCTGGGGCCAGCCGAGCCTCGCCTGGTTCGCGGTCGCCGCCCTGATGGCCATGATGCTTCTGGTCTGGATCGGCAGCCGGCAGCGGCAGATCAGCGCCGAATTCGTGGCGATGCGCTCGGCCGGCAGGAAGGGTGGCGGCGGTCACGTCGCGCATGCGCCCTTCACCATCGGCGTCGGGCTGGTGGTGCTGACGCTGCTGATGTTCTCCAAGAACGCCTATGGCGAAAGCTTCCGCTCGTTCTACACCTTCTACCTGATGGACCGTTTCGGGCTGTCGATCCCCTCGGCGCAGATGATGCTGTTCGTCTTTCTTCTGGCCTCGGCGGCGGGGGCGCTGATCGGCGGTATCGTCGGCGACCGCATCGGACGCTATCGCATCATCTGGATCTCGGTCCTGGGGCCGCTGCCGCTGACACTGGTGCTGCCCTATGCGGACCTGTTCTGGACCGGCGTGCTGACGGTGGCGATCAACCTGATCATGGCCAGCGCCTTCGCCTCGATCCTGATCTATGCGATGGAACTGCTGCCCGGCCGCATCGGGTTGATCGGTGGGCTGTTCTATGGGCTGAACTTCGGCCTTGGCGGCATCGCGGCGGCGATCCTCGGCGGGCTGGCCGAAAGCTACGGGGTCGAGACGGTCTATCGGTTGTGCTCGTTCCTGCCGCTGGCCGGGTTGCTGGCCTGGTTCCTGCCCAGGATCGACGACGGCAGGGGATAGGGCAGGCAACGAGGTCAGGGAGGAAGGAAACCGTGACCGCGCAGCAGGCCGCCTGCCTCGGCGCCCTGCAAGTCGTCAAGGAACCGGCGTGCAGGGGCAGAGGAACCCTGCCGCGCGCAGGCGCAGATCCGGGTCAGGGGCGCCAGTTCCAGCGGCAGCGGCAGGATGCGCGTTCCGGGCAAGGCCCCGCGGTCTGCCCCGCCGTCGTTCCATAGGCGATCAGCAAATCCGCCCGGTCCCCGTGCAATGCGTCCAGCGCCGGGCTGCGGGGTGCCGCGTCCCGGTTGGGTAGCGAGGCGCCGTAAAGGCTGGTGCAGCGGTCGCGAAGCCCGCGCCAGCGCCCCGGATCCGTTGCCGCAAGCCGGTCGAGAAAAGCTGCCGCATAATCCCCGCCGGGGTCCGCGCCGGGGGTGGACATGCCGATGCGCCAGCGCGGATTTTCAAGAAACGCCAGCGGGTCGCCGATGGAGGTGTCCAGGCCGGGGCGGACCACCAGCACCATGCGGTTTCTGGCGATGGTGCGCGCCGGGCCGAACAGGCCCTCGCGATGCAGCAAGGCCGGACCGTCCGGGCTGGCCGACACGAAGACATCGGCGGGCATGCCGTTCCGGATCGCCTCGGCCAGCAGTCCGGCGGGGCCGCGATGGACCTGCACCTCATGCCCCGTCCTTGCGGTGAACGCGTGGGCGAATGCCGAAAGGGCAGGAGCCAGGCTGCCCGCCACGGCGAAAGTGATTTGCGACATTCCCATCCTGTCCTGCATCTCTCGATATGCTTAACTAGATATATCGAATCGCCTGCGCGCGACAGACCGGAGAGATATTGATGACAAGACATGATCGCCCGACGGCGCGCCTTGCACTGGGCCTGTCGCTTGCGCTGGGGCCTGTCTCGCCCGCGCTTGCCGACCGGATCGTCACCGACCAGATCGGGCGCGAGGTGACCGTTCCCGACACGGTCGAGCGTGCCGTCGTCTTGCAGCACCAGACGCTGAACATCGCCGTGCAGCTTGATGCGCAAGGCCAGGTCGTCGGCGTGCTGGACGAGTGGACAAAGCAGCTTGGCCCCGGTTTCGCGCGGCTGGCGCCGGGGATCGAGGATCTCGGCACGCCCGGCGGCCTGACCAGCGTGAACATCGAGGAATTGCTGGCGCTGGATCCCGACGTCGTCTTCGTGACCAATTACGCGCCGGCAGAGATGCGCGAGCAGATCGAATCCGTCGGCCTGCCGGTGGTGGCGATCTCGTTGCTGGAAGTCCCGCCGGAAGAGGCGGTCAAGCAAAGCCCCGTGGTCGGCGGCGATGAGGCCGCGGCCTATGACGCCGGATTCCGCCAGGGCGTGCGGCTGATCGCCGAGGTCTTCGGCAAGGTCGAGGCCGGCGAGGAGCTGATCGCGGCGGCGACGGAGTCGCGGGCGCTGGTGGCCGAACGGCTGGCCGACGTGGTCGAGGGCGATCGCGTCCGCGCCTATATGGCGAACCCGGACCTGACGACCTATGGCACCGGCAAATATACCGGGCTGATGATGGCTTGCGCGGGTGCGAAGAACGTCGCGGCAGAGCAGATCCAGGGCTACAAGCAGGTCACGATGGAAGAGATCCTGGGCTGGAACCCGCAGGTCATCTTCGTGCAGGACCGCTATCCGCAGGTGGTGGACGAGATCAAGGCCGGCCCCTCCTGGCAGCCTATCGACGCGGTCAAGGAAGGCCGGGTCTGGCTGATGCCGGAATATGCCAAGGCATGGGGCTATCCGATGCCCGAGGCGATGGCCCTGGGCGAGTTGTGGATGGCCAAGACGCTTTATCCCGAGCGTTTCGAGGATATCGACATGGATGCCCGCGCCGACGACTATTACCGCCGCTTCTATCGTGTGCCCTATCGGCCGTGACCGCCGCGCTGTCCGTTGCCGCAGCGCGACGCGAGACCCGCATCCTGTGGGCGCTGGCGGCGGTGCTGGTCCTTACCGCCGTCGCTTCGCTTGGTGTCGGGCGCTTCGACATCCCGCCGGGAAGCGTGGTTCGGGTCCTGCTTTTGCCCTGGCTTGCGCCGGCCGAGCCGGTCAGCCCGATGGAATGGAGCGTGGTCGTCGTGGTCCGCCTGCCGCGCGTCGCCATGGCCGTGCTGGCCGGGGCGGGGCTGGCGCTGGCGGGGGCCTCGCTTCAGGGACTGTTCCGCAATCCGCTGGTCGGTCCGCAGGTGGTGGGCGTTTCGTCGGGGGCGGCCTTTGGCGGGACGCTCGCGATCCTGTTCGGCTGGCAGTATCTGGGGCTGGTGGGCGCCGCCTTTGCCTTCGGGCTGTCGGCGCTGGTGCTGGTCTGGCTTTTCGCCTCGGTCGTGTCGCGCAGCAATATCCTGGTGCTGGTGCTGGCGGGGGTCGTGGTCTCGGGCTTTTTCGGGGCGCTGGTCAGCCTGGTGCAGTTCACCGCCGACAGCCAGGACAAGCTGCCGGTGATCGTGTTCTGGCTGCTGGGCAGCTTTGCCACCGCCGACGCGGACAAGGCGGCTCTTCTGGCGGGGCCGGTGCTGCCCTGCGCGGCTGCGCTGCTGGCGCTGCGCTGGCGGATCAATATCCTGTCGATGGGCGACGAGGATGCCCGTGCGCTGGGTGTGCCGGTCGCGGGGCTTCGCTGGCTGCTGCTGGTGCTGATGGCGATGATCGTCTCGGCGCAGGTGGCGGTTTCCGGCATGATCGGTTGGGTCGGGCTGGTGGTCCCGCACCTGGCGCGGATGCTGGTCGGAGCCGATCATCGGGTGCTGCTGCCGGCCTCGGCGCTGCTCGGCGGATCGTTCCTGCTGCTGGTGGACAATGCCGCGCGCAGCATGAGCGCCTCGGAAATTCCGCTGGGCATCCTGACCGCACTGATCGGCACGCCGATGTTCGCGGCCCTGCTGTGGCGGACGCGGGAAAGGCGGATGGATGGCTGAGCCGCTGATCCGCGCCGAAGGGGCCGCGCATTCCTGGGATGGAACCCGCTGGCAGTTCCGCGACCTGGATTTCGCGGTCGCGGCGGGCCAGGTCACGGCCGTGCTTGGCGCCAACGGCTGCGGCAAGTCCACGCTGCTGCGGGTCGCCACCGGGCTGCGCGCACCGACCCGGGGGCGGATCACGGTGGCCGGCACCGCGGCGCTGGTGCCGCAGGACTTTGCCCGCGCCTTTCCCTATCGCGTGATCGACATGGTGCTGATGGGTCGCGCGCGCCATATCGGATTGCTGCGCATGCCGGGGCGCCGCGACCGCGAGGCGGCGATGGAGGCGCTGGCGGTGATCGGCCTTGCCGACAAGGCGGCCGAGCGTTTCGACGCCTTGTCGGGCGGGCAGCGCCAGATGGTGCTGATCGCGCGCGCCATCGCGGCCGAACCCGCGGCGCTGTTTCTGGACGAGCCCGCCTCGGCGCTGGACCTTGGCAATCAGGACCGGGTGCTGCGGCTCGTGCGCGTTCTGGCCGATCGCGGGCTGGCCGTCGTCATGACCACGCATCAGCCCAACCACGCGCTGGCCGTCGCCGACACGGCGCTGCTGATGTTGCCGGAGGGGGCGGTCTTTGGACCCTGCCACGAGGCCCTGACCGAGACCCGGATCGAGATGCTTTACGGTTTGCCGGTGAGGATCCTCGACGTAAAGGCGGCCGACCGCGGGTTCCGCTCCGTGGTGCCGCTCTATGGCGGATAGGATGCTGGAACCGGGGCGCTGCGGCGAAGGCTTCGGGAAAGCCGCAGCGCCCCCGGGGTTTCAGAAGGTTACGCGGGTCGTCAGGAAGAACGAGCGGCCCGGCTCGGGATAGCCTTCGACCAGCTGATAGTTCCGGTCGAACAGGTTGCGGATGCCGAACACGACGCTGGCCTGCTCGGTCGCCTGCCATTCGGCATCCAGATTGGCCAGTCCGAAGCCGCCCATGCGGGTATAGGCGATCTGCGCCGGATCGTCGGGCTGGATCGCGCTTTCCGACAGGCGAGAGCTGGAAAACTCGACCGAGGGCGAGATGGTCAGGTTGTCCATCGCCCGCCAGTCGAGCCGCAGATAGGCGCTGTGGCGCGGCGTGTCGGTGGGGCGGTAATCGGCGCGGATCGGATCGGAGATGTCCCGGTGCAGATAGGTATAGTTCGCCACCAGCCCGAAGCGGTCGCCGAGTTCCCAGCTGGCCACGACCTCGAAGCCCTTGTAGGTGCCGTCGCCGACATTGCGGCTTTGCGACAGGGCCTCGCCCTCGTCGTTCAACTCGCCGGTCGGCACCGACTGGATCATGTCCTTGACCTTGCTGTAGAACAGCGCCGTCTCGATCCGCGCAGGGCCCAGATCGCCGCCATAGCCAAGCTCGACATTCAGCGCGCGTTCGGATTTCAGGTCGGGATTGGGCACGGCCGAGCCGAACCGCGTGCTGTAGCGGTCGAAGAGCGTCGGGAAACGGGTGCGCGAGGACAGGCTGGCATGGAATTCCCCGCGGGAATCGGGCTGCCAGATCGCGGCCAGCTGCCAGTTCACCGCATCCGAAGAGCCGGTCGGCAGGCCCGCATCATCGGCGGTGCGGTCGGCCTTCAGCACCTCGGCGCGGTCGTAGCTGATCCCGGCGATGACGCTCAGGTCGTCGCGCGCCTGCCAGGTGTTCTCCAGCGCCAGCGACCAGGTTTTCTCTTCGCTCACCTCGGTCGGGTCGGCACCGCCGCCCAGGCCGGGCTGCGAAAACTGGATCGACCGGTGCTTGTCGCGGCGATAGTGCAGCGCACCGCGCAAGGTGTTGGCCGCGCCCAGATCGGCCCCCGCCTCCAGGCTCAGCCCCCAGGCCCGGTCCTTGTAGCGGCTGTCGAAGGCACGCCGCTCGGTCTGGGCGGAATGGCTGGCATCGTCCCAGGCCGACAGCAGGTTGTCGAAGCGATTGTAATAGGCCCGCGTCTTCAGATAGCCGCCGCCCAGTTCGGTATGGGAATAGAAGGCAAGGCTGTCCAGGTCCCATTCCGGCCATGTCCAGTCGCGTTGCCAGCCCTGGCCCGGTCCGGGCGCGTCGGTGATGCCGCGAATGGGCTGGTCGATGTTGTAGGGGGCCTTTTTCGAGCCGGTCTGGCGCGTATAGCTGAGCACATATTCGTCGCTTGCGTTCGGCGTCCAGCCCGCCTTCAGGTTCAGGCGGCTGTCGTCGGTGTCGCTGTTGTCGCGCAGGCCCGCGCCCTGCTGCGGTCGCGGCTCATAGTCGCGCGACAGGTAGAATCCGTCGCTGTCCCGCTGCATATGGCTGCCCTGCAGCCAGTAATCCTGTTGCCGCGTGCCCAGCGACAGAAAGCCGCTGCGTGCCGTCACGTCGCCGCGGTTCCCGGCCTCGATGCCCAGGCGCGCCTCGCCCTCGAAAGGCTGGGTCGGCTGGCGCGTGACCAGATTGATCGCGCCGCCCATGCCGCCCGGCCCGTTCAGGACCGAGACATAGCCCTTTTGCAGCTGGATTTCGGCCAGGTCCGGCGTCAGGAAGCGGCCGTAATCCAGTCGGTTGTCGGCGGGCAGATAGACGCGGATGCCATCGACCGACAGCGGAACCTGAAAGCGGTCGAAGCCCCGGACATGGATCAGCCGCTCGTTCCGGCTGCCGCCGGTATTGCCGACCTGCACTCCGGGCGCGACCCGCAGCGCGTCGTCCAGCGAGGTGCGGTTGCTGCGCAGGACCTCGTCGGAGGTCACGCTGGTCGTCGTGCCGCCCCGGCTTTCGTCGCTGTCCGCCGTCAGGGTGATCGTGCCCAGCACGAAGATCTGGGACGGCTCGGCCACCTGCGCCGCGACCGGCGTTGCCGCCCAGCCAAGAATGGTGGCGCAGAGCAATCCCGCCTTTGTCGTGACCCGCATCCATGTCCCTCCTGAAATGACCCTCCGCCATCGGAGAGAATCGTTATGTTTGAATAAACATAATGAAATCGAGACGGATGAACATAGGCCAGTGGCGTTGAAAGACTTTCTTTCCATGGTGTTGCAGATCGGGCCGGCCGGGGCCGCTACAGGTCTTGCCAGCGGCCATCGATGCGTTCCAGTGTCCAAACGGCTGATCGTGAACAGGTTCGGCAAGCAGGAGGCTGTGGGCCGCGGAAAGGGCAAGGCGCGACCGCTGCCGGCCGACCGGGACCAGGTTCCGGCATGGCTGCAGGCGGCCTGCCTTGGCGAAGCCGCCCGATCCACAGTTGATTGAAAAGAGGAGCTTACAGATGAGACTCAGCGCAAGAAACGTCCTGCCCGGCACCGTGACCGAGATCGTGACCGGGGCGGTCACCAGCCATGTCCGCATCGACCTGGGCGGCAGCGTGGTGACCGCCTCGATCACCAATGACGCGGTGAAGGAGCTTGGCCTGGCGGTCGGCGGTCGCGCCTCGGCCGTGATCAAGGCGTCGGATGTCATGGTCGGCGTCGACGATTGATCCTTGTGCCGTTTCCCGCGGCTGCATGAAGGGGCCGTGCCGGTGCTGGCGTTTTCGACGCGCAGCGGTGGTCCACCGGCGGATTAAGGCCCCTGGGCGTAGTGCGGGCAGGGCGCCTATCTTCCTGATGGTCCCGGGCCTTTCTCCCCGGCAATCGGGGCGCGAAGGTTGTTGGCCTCCAGCCAGACCGGGTTTTCGGCATACATGTCCCGGATCAGTTGCTTGACCAGATCGAGATAGCGCGACGTGTCGCCCGCACGGTGATTGAGGATGACCGGAGAGGTCGCCCGCGGGCTGTCGATTATCCGATACCTCACGTCCGACCGCATCTGCCGGGCCGATGAGGGGATGATGCAGATGCCCGAATCCGCCGCGACCAGCCCCAGCGCCGTCTGGATTTCGCGCACCTCCAGCACATCGGCGGTGCGTATGCCCTCTTCTTGCAGCAGGTTGATGATCTGGTCGGCATAGCTTGGGCGTGGTTCCTTGGGATAGACGATCAGCTTCTGCCCGGCCAGCGCAGCCAGGGGCAGCGGTGCGGGATCCCGCGCCAGGGACGTGTCCTGGGGCAGGGCGGCCACAAGCCGTTCCTCGCGCAGGACGGTGCCGACGACATTCGGGTCGCTGTGCCTGAGGCGGCCGAAGCCGATGTCGATCCGCCCTTCCTTCAGCGCGGGGATCTGCTGGATCGACAGCATCTCAAGCAGCTGGATGTCCAGTTCGGGCACATTCTGGCGCAGCTTCCTGACCAGCGACGGCAGCCCGCCGTAAAGCGTCGATGCCACGAAGCCGATGGACAGCACCCGGTTCCGGTTCAGCCCGACCCGGCGCGTCGCATCCTTCATCTGATCGACGCGCCCCAGCACCTGAAGCGCCTGCTCATAGAACAGCCGTCCCGCATCCGTCAGCTTGATGGGCCGGCTCTTGCGCAGGATCAGGACGACGCCCAGTTCCTCCTCAAGAAGCTGTATCTGGCGGCTGAGGGGCGGCTGGGCGATGTTCAGGGACTGCGCCGCGCGGGTGAAGTTCCGTTCCCGCGCGACGGCGGTGAAATAGCGCAACTGTCGCAGGTCCATCGCCATCCCCAGGGTTTCAAGAGCAAGAAGAACGATTGTTTTTGGTATTCTGTGCCGCAGCAAGCGGCTGATCAACCGTATTTTCTTTCCTATAATACCTTTCAGGTATCGCGGTAAACCCAAATGGTGTTGGACACATGATGGCGCCCGACGCAGTTTGGCGCCATGAACAAGTCATTCGCCCCCCTCGCCCCAGCCTCGGATATCCGCCCGGTCGTTTCGCGTGTGGAAACGGTGATCGTCGATCTGCCGACGATCCGGCCGCACAAGCTGTCGGTCGCGACGATGAACGGGCAGGTGCTGATGCTTGTCCGCGTGCATTGCAGCGACGGGATCGTCGGCATCGGCGAGGGCACCACGATCGGCGGCCTGGCCTATGGCGGCGAAAGCCCCGAAAGCATGAAGACCAACATCGACACCTGGTTCGCGCCGGTGATGGTCGGCCAGGATGCGACGCAGGTGCAGGCGCTCATGGCGCGGATCGGCGGGATGGTGCGCGAGAACCGCTTTGCCAAATCGGCCGTGGAAACGGCGCTGCTGGATGCGCAGGGCAGGCGGGTCGGCCTGCCGGTCAGCGAGCTTCTGGGCGGGCGGCGGCGCGACCGGCTGCCGGTGGCCTGGACGCTGGCCTCGGGCGACACGGCGCGCGACATCGCCGAGGCGGAGCGGATGCTGGATCTGCGCCGCCACCGTGTCTTCAAGCTGAAGATCGGCGCCCGCGGGGTCCGTGACGACATCGCCCATGTGGCCGCAATCAAGGCCGCGCTTGGCGACCGCGCCGCGGTGCGCGTGGACGTGAACATGGCCTGGTCCGAGGGCGAGGCCGCCTTCGGCATGGCCGCCCTGGCGGATGCGGGCTGCGAACTGGTCGAGCAGCCCGTGGCGTCGACCGCGGCCCTGACGCGGCTGGTGCGCCGCTTTCCCGTGGCGCTGATGGCCGACGAATCCCTGACCGGGCCGGAAAGCGCCTTCGAGATCGCGCGCGTGCAGGGCGCGGATGTCTTTGCCGTCAAGCTGGAGCAAAGCGGCGGCGCCTTCAACGCGCTGCGCGTCGCGGCCATCGCCGATGCGGCCGGGATCGGGCTTTACGGCGGCACCATGCTGGAGGGCGCGGTGGGCACCGCAATCTCGGCCCACGCCTTTTCGACCTTTGCCAACCTGCAATGGGGAACCGAACTGTTCGGCCCCCTGCTGCTGACCGAAGAGATCCTGGCCGAGCCGCTGGACTACGGCGATTTCGAACTGACCGTCCCCCGAGGTCCGGGCCTTGGCGTGACGCTGGATGAGGATCGCGTCGCCTTCTTCGCCCGCGACGGCATCCGCAAGACGATCAGCCTGCCAGGCGGAAAGGTGTGACGATGCTTTATCATGTGCTCATGGACGTGAAGATCCCGCGCGACCTGCCGGCCGAAGAGGCGGCAGAGATCATCGCGCGCGAAAGGGCCTATTCGCAGGCCCTGCAGCGCAGCGGCAAGTGGCGCCATATCTGGCGGGTCGCCGGGCAATACGCGAATGTCAGCATCTTCGACGTTCGCGACAATGCCGAGCTGCACGAGATCCTCTCGGGCCTGCCCCTCTTTCCGTTCATGAACATCGAGGTCACGCCGCTTTTGCGCCACCCGTCGGCGATCAGAGAGGATGACAGCTGACCATGCCCACGGGCCGGTGGAGGGGCCGGCCCACCCCAGTTTCCAAGCGAATCCAGGAGGAGAGACAATGACCGTCAAGATTTTCGACCGACCCGACACCCAGGCGTTCCTGAAGGAACTCAGCGGGCTGAACAACGACAGCGGCAATCCGCGCATGAAGCAGATCGTGCATCGGCTGATGTCCGACCTGTTCAAGGCCATCGACGATCTGGACATTACCCCCGACGAATACTGGATGGGCGTGGCCTGGCTGAACGATCTGGGCGCGGCCGGGCAGGCCGGGCTGATCTCGCCGGGCCTGGGGGTCGATCACTTCATCGACGAACGGCTGGATGCCATCGACGCCTCGCTGGGGATCGAGAACCCCACGCCGCGCACCATCGAGGGGCCGCTCTATGTGGCCGGCGCCCCGGAATCCGTCGGCTTCGCGCGGCTGGATGACGGCACCGACACCGACGGCCATACGCTGGTCATGCACGGCACGGTTTACGGATCGGACGGCAAGCCGCTGCCCGGCGCCAAGGTCGAGGTGTGGCACTGCGACACCCGCGGCTTCTATTCGCATTTCGATCCGACCGGCAAGCAGGCGCCCTTCAACATGCGCCGCACGATCATCGCCGACGAGAACGGGCGCTACAGGTTCCAGAGCATCCTGCCCAGCGGCTATGGCGTGCCCCCCGGCAGCCCGACCGAAAAGCTGTTGACGGCGCTTGGCCGCCACGGCCAGCGTCCGGCGCATATCCATTTCTTCGTCAGCGCCGACGGTCACCGCAAGCTGACTACGCAGATCAACATCGAAGGCGATCCGCTGATCAACGACGACTTCGCCTATGCCACCCGCGAAGGGCTGGTGCCCTCGGTCGTCGAACGCACGGACGAGGAAAGCATCCACGCCAACAACCTCAACGGCCCCTTTGCCGAGATCGCCTTCGACATCCACCTGACCGCCCTGGTCGACGGCGTCGACAACCAGGTCAACGAACAGCGTCGCCGCGCCGCAGCCTGACCGGCAATCTCGGGCGGCCCCCGGCAGGGGCGGCTGCCCGGTCCGAACCAAACCTTTCATCACCGACATCTGGCAGGGGCCGGCCCGCGAAAGGCGCCTCCCCTGGGAGGGAAACTCATGTCCGCGATCATCGAAAAGGCACGCGACCTGGATCATCTGCTGGCAACGGCCGTGCAGGACGACAAGGAGGCCGGCCTCTACCGCTGCCGCCGCGACATCTTCACCAACGAGGATCTGTTCGCGCTGGAGATGAAGCACATCTTCGAAGGCAACTGGGTCTATCTGGCGCATGAAAGCCAGATCCCCGAAACCAACGACTATTACACCACCTGGATCGGCCGCCAGCCGGTGGTCATCACCCGCGACAAGACCGGCGCGCTGAATGCGGTCATCAATGCCTGCGCCCACAAGGGCGCCATGCTGTGCCGCCGCAAGCAGGGCAACAAGGGCAGCTTCACCTGTCCGTTCCACGGCTGGACCTTTTCCAACACCGGCAAGCTGCTGAAGGTCAAGGATGCCAGGACCACGCAATATCCCGACCAGTTCGGCAAGGACGGGTCGCACGACCTGACCCGCGTGGCCCGCTTTGAAAGCTATCGCGGCTTCCTGTTCGGCAGCCTCGATCCCAATGTGGCCTCCCTGGACGAATTCCTGGGGGAAACGAAGATCATCATCGACCAGATCGTCGACCAGGCCCCCGAGGGGCTGGAGGTTCTGCGCGGCAATTCCTCCTACATCTATGACGGCAACTGGAAGCTGCAGATGGAAAACGGCTGCGACGGCTATCACGTCAGCTCGGTCCACTGGAACTATGCCACCACCATGGAGCGCCGCAGCGAAACCGGCACCAAGGCGGTCGATGCCAACGGCTGGAGCAAGTCCGTCGCCGGCGTCTATGGTTTCGAGAACGGCCATATCCTGCTGTGGACCAACACGAAGAACCCCGAGGTCCGCCCGGTCTATAACCGCCGCGAGGAAATCGCCGCCCGGCTGGGCGAAGAGAAGGCGGGCTTCATCGTCAACCAGACGCGCAACCTGTGCATCTATCCGAACGTGTTCCTGATGGACCAGTTCAGCACCCAGATCCGCGTCGTCCGCCCGCTTTCCGTCGATAAGACCGAGGTCACCATCTTCTGCTTCGCTCCCAAGGGGGAAAGCGCCGAGGATCGCGCCCATCGCATCCGCCAATACGAGGATTTCTTCAACGTCTCGGGCATGGGCACCTCGGACGACCTGGAGGAATTCCGTGCCTGCCAGACCGGCTATGCGGGCACCGTGACCCTGTGGAACGACATGTCGCGGGGCGCGCCCCTCTGGATCGACGGGCCGGACGAAAATGCCCGGCGCATGGGGCTGAAGCCGCTTCTGTCCGGCGAACGCAGCGAGGACGAGGGGCTGTTCGTCTGCCAGCACGAATACTGGGCCAAGGTAATGCGCGAGGCGCTGTCGGCCGAAAAGATCGGAGCCGTCGCATGACCCGGGACTACGATGCCATCTGCGCCTTTCTCTATCGCGAGGCGCGCCTGCTCGACGACCGGCAATGGGACGAATGGCTGACCTGCTATGCGCCGGATGTCACCTACTGGATGCCCGCCTGGGACGACAACGACCAGATCACCGAGGATCCGCAGTCGCAGATCTCGCTGATCTACTATCCCAGCCGGGACGGGCTGGAGGACCGGGTGTTCCGCATCAAGACCGAGCGCTCGGGCGCATCCACGCCCGAGCCGCGGACCAGCCACACCGTGGCGAATGTCGAGGTGGTGGCCGACCGGGGCGCCGAGGTGGATGTCCGCTACAACTTCCACACGCTGAACCACCGCTACAAGGTCACCGACCAGTTCTTCGGAACCACCTTCGCGACCCTGCGCAGGACGGCCGACGGCCTGCTGATCGCGAACAAGAAGATCGTCCTGAAGAACGACTACATCCGCCAGGTCATCGACGTCTATCACGTCTGACGGCCGCCGGACCCAAGCACAACCGCAAGGAGGAGGCGACCATGTGCTACAGGATCGCACTGAACTTCGAGGACGGGGTGACCCGCTTCGTCGATTGCAAGGCGGGCGAAAAGGTTCTTGATGCCGCGTTCCGCAACAGGATCAACCTGCCGATGGACTGTTCGGACGGCGTCTGCGGCACCTGCAAGTGCCGTGCCGAAAGCGGTGCCTACGACATGGGCGAGGATTATATCGAGGACGCCCTGACCGAGGACGAGGCCGCCGAGGGCCTTGTCCTGACCTGTCAGATGGTGCCGTCCTCGGACTGCGTGCTGTCGGTGCCGACGACCTCGCTGGCCTGCAAGACGGGCCAGCAGCAATTCGCGGCCACCGTGACCCGGATCGAGCCGCATCACGACGCGGCCGTGGTGCTGGAACTGGCGGTGGACGACCAGGACGCCGCACCGGCCTTCCTGCCGGGGCAATATGTCAACATCGACGTGCCGGGCAGCGGCGACCATCGATCCTATTCCTTCAGCTCCGCTCCGGGCGAGCATCGGCTGGGCTTTCTGATCAAGAAGATCCCCGATGGGCTGATGGGCGGCTGGCTGGCCCGCGCCAGGCCCGGCGACCGGCTGACCCTGACCGGGCCGATGGGCAGCTTCTATCTGCGCGACGGCGACGGCCCGCTGCTGTTCCTGGCCGGCGGCACCGGCCTTGCGCCGTTCCTGTCCATGCTCGAGGTTCTGGCCCGCGCCGGTTCGCGGCGCCAGATCCACCTGATCTATGGCGTGACGCGCGATCTGGATCTGGTGCTGGTCGATCAGGTCGCGGCCTATGCCGGCCGCCTGCCGAATTTCACCTTCGCGACCGTCGTGGCCGATCAGTCTTCGGAGCATCCGCGCAAGGGCTGGGTCACGCAGCACATGCCGCAGCAGATGCTGGCGGCGGGCGGGGTCGAGATCTATCTGTGCGGTCCTCCGCCGATGGTCGATGCCGTGCGTCGCCATCTGGACGAACAGGGCATCGAACCGGCCGGCTTTCATTACGAGAAGTTCACGCCGAACGCGCCGTTGAAGGCCACCGCATGACCGGGGCCGTTTTCGCCGGGCGTTTCTCCGGCAAGGTGCTGGTGGTGACGGGGGCGGCACAGGGCATCGGCCGTGCCGTCGCCCTGCGCGCGGCCGCCGAGGGCGGCAGGGTTCTGTTCGTGGACCGGGCCGATTTCGTGGCCGATGTGGCGGCCGAGGCCGGGGGCGAGGCTGCGGCCTTCCATGCCGATCTGGAAACCTGGGAGGGCGCCGAGGCTGCGATGCGCCATGCCGCCCGGATCTTCGGCGGTATCGACATCCTGATCAACAATGTCGGCGGCGCGATCCGCATGCGGCCCTTTGCCGAGTTCAAGCCCGCCCAGATCGACGCCGAGATCCGGCGATCGCTGATGCCGACGCTGTATTGCTGCCGCGCCGTCCTGCCGCATCTGACGGCGCGCGGCGGCGGCACCATCGTCAACGTTTCCTCGAACGCCACGCGCGGTATCCACCGGGTTCCCTATTCGGCGGCCAAGGGTGGCATCAATGCCGTCACCCAGTCGCTGGCGATGGAGCTGGCCCCCCGCAACATCCGCGTGGTCGCAACCGCCCCCGGCGGCACCGAGGCACCGCCCCGTCGCATTCCGCGCAATGCCGAGGGCGACAGCCCCGCCGAACGGCAATGGATGGCCGAGGTCGTGGACCAGGTGAAGCAGTCCGCCTTCATGAAGCGCTACGGCAGCATCGAGGAACAGGCCGCGCCGATCCTGTTCCTGGCGTCCGACGAGGCATCCTACATCACCGGCAGCATTCTGCCCGTCGCGGGAGGCGACATCGGCTGATCCGATCTTCAAGCGGACAGGACAACAGGGAGGAGAAGACAATGCGAAGCATTGATGTGAACGAGGCGATAGACCAGGGCCGCTTCGGCGGCTTCCAATGGATGGTCGTCGCGCTTTGCGGCACGCTGCTGATCGTCGACGGATACGACGTGTTCGTGGCCGGCACCGTGCTGCCCACGCTGATCGCGGAATGGGGCCTGACCAAGCCGCAGGCCGGCGCGCTTCAGGCCTGGGCGCTGTTCGGGATGATGTTCGGCGCGCTGATCCTGGGCCCGCTGGCCGACAGGATCGGCCGCAAGAAGGGCGTCGCCATCAGCTTCGTGCTGTTCACCACGGCGACCCTGCTGACGGGCTTTGCCAATTCGCCCGAGCAGTTCAAGGTCTTCCGCTTCGTCGCAGGTCTGGGTTGCGGCGGGCTGATGCCCAATGCCGTCGCGCTGATGAACGAATACGCGCCCAGGCGCCTGCGTGGCACGATGGTCGCGCTGATGTTCTCGGGCTATTCGGTCGGCGGCATGGTCGCGGCGGGGCTGGGGATCGGGCTCATCCCCGGCTTCGGCTGGAAGCCGATGTTCTTCATCGCTGCCGTGCCGCTGCTGCTTTTGCCGTTGGTGCTGTGGAAGCTGCCGGAATCGCTGGGCTTTCTGATCCGGCAGGGCCGGCAGGACGAAGCGAGGCGCATCTTTGCCAGGATCAGCCCCTCGACGGTGCTGGCGGCCGATGACAGGCTGGTGTTCAGCGAAACCAAGGGTGCCTCGGCCTCGGTCGCCGAACTGTTCCGCCACAATCGCACCCTGCGCACGCTGATGCTGTGGGTGTCGTTCTTCTGCTGCCTGCTGCTGGTCTATCTGCTGTCCTCCTGGCTGCCCAAGGTGCTGCAAGAGGCCGGATATGCCGAACGGGCCAGCCTTCTCAGCCTCTTTTCGCTGAACTTCGGCGGCATGGCGGGCGCCATCGCCGGAGGATGGATGGGCGACCGCTTCGGCCTGCCGAAGGTCGTGGTCGCCTTCTTTGCGGCGGCGGCGGCATCCATTGCGCTGATCGGCCTCAACCCGGCGTCGGGCGTGCTGTTCCTGCTGGTCTTTGTCGCCGGGGCCACGACCATCGGCACGCAGATCCTGCTGTATGCAAGCGTGGCGCAGCTTTACAACCTGTCGGTCCGCTCGACCGGACTGGGCTGGGCCTCGGGCGTCGGCCGGATCGGTGCGATCGTCGGGCCGACGCTTGGCGGGGTGCTGCTGGCGCGGGAACTGCCGCTGGGGCAGAACTTCCTGATCTTCGCGATCCCGGCGGCGGTCTCGGCCCTGGCGATGCTGGTCTTTGCGCTCAGCAACGCGCGCACCCGCGACGCGACGCAGCTTGCCGCCGCCTGAGAACGACAGCGACAAGGCGCGCGGTTCCGGCCGCGCGCCGCATCTTGTGAAAGGCCGACCATGCCCTATCTGGACCTGCCCACCCACCGGCTTCACTACCGCATCGACGGCGGGACAGGGGAGAAGCCGTGGCTGACCTTCTGCAATTCCCTGGGCACCGACCTGTCCATGTGGGATACCCAGGTTGCGGCTCTTTCGGGCAGCTTCCAAATTCTGCGTTATGATCGCCGCGGCCATGGCAGGTCCGAAGCCCCGACGCCGCCTTACGGCCTGGCCGATCTGGGTGGCGACGTGATTGCGCTGCTGGATGCGCTGTCCATCGAGCGCACGCATTTCTGCGGCCTGTCCATCGGCGGGCTGACCGGGCAATGGCTTGCCATCCATGCCGGGGCGCGGTTCGACCGCATCGCCCTTTGCGCCACTGCCGCCCGGATCGGGAGCGCGGAAAGCTGGAGCGCCCGCATCGACGAGGTCAAGGCGAACGGCCTGGGCAGCCTGGTGCCCGGAACCGCGGAGCGCTGGTTCACGCCGGCCTTTCGCGCCGCCCGGCCCGATGCCGTGGACGCGATCCTGGCCAGCTTTGCCGCAACCTCGGTCGATGGCTATGTCGGATGCTGCGCGGCGCTTGCAGAAGCGGATCTGCGGGACCGGCTTGGTCAGGTCGCGAACCCGTTGCTGGCGGTTTCCGGCAATGACGATCCGGTTTGCCGGCCTGCCCATCTGAAAGCCATCGCGGAGGGCGTGCAAGACGGACGTCATGCATGCCTGCCGGGGCGGCATATCGTGAACCTGGAATCGGCGTCGCTGTTCAATACCGTTCTGAGGGATTTCCTGACCGCTGCGCCTCCTTGCGCCTGAGGGGCGGCGACAGGGTTCCGAGCCTGCGCCACTCGGCGGGGTGGCGCTTTGCCCCGAAACAGTTGAGGCGTCAGCGGCCGTCCTTGCCTGCCGGCAGGTGGTGCAGCAGCGATGAGCAGGCCCCCATGATATGGTCGTAGACGAGCTTGCCCGCCTTTTCCGCATCGCCCGCGCGGCAGGCGGCGAGGATCTCGCGATGTTCGCGATCCGCGGTGCCCTGGCCGTGCGAGAGGGCAAGCTGGATGCGCAGGTAGCGCTCCAGCCGGTCGTTGACCGAGCGGATCGTGCGGACCAGGAACGGCCTTTGCGCATCCAGATACAACCGGCTGTGGAACTGCCAGTTCAGCGCCGACCATTGCGCCACGTCCGTTTCCCTGGCGAAGGCGTCGCAGAACGCCTCGGCATCCGTGAAGGTCTCGGGCGTCATATGCGGCACCGACAGCCTGATCGCGTTCGATTCCAGGATGGCGCGGGTCTCGAAGATCTGGGCGATCTCGGGCTCGGATACCGAGGTGACGATGGCGCCCTTGTTGCGCTGGAACTCGACCAGCCCCTCGGCCTCCAGCCGCTTCAGCGCCTCGCGGACCGGGATCTTGCTGACGTTGAACATCCGCGCGACATCGTCCTGGCGGATCGGCTCGCCCTCGTCCAGCGACCCGTCGGCGATGGAATCGCGGATGAATTTCAGGATGATGTCCGAGGCGGTCGGGGCCTGCCCAAGGTTGGGGACCTCTGCTTCATTGAATGGCATCCCGTTCTCCCCAAGCCGGCGTCAGTGCCGTTGCAATCGGCAAGATATGGTAGCCGATATATTGCCGCAAGGGACAGCAGATTGCAGGTTGGCGAGGGCGATGCGGGCGGGCCGCGCCGAGGCCGCTTGACAGGGTCGGGCAGACCGGGCAAATTGAGCGCTAATATTGTATACGAAATATGATTGCTGGGTTTCCATCCCCGAGCGAGGAAAAATGCGCACATCCAGGGTCGTGCATGTCGTGTCCTGCCATGCCGAAGGCGAAGTCGGCGACGTCATCGTCGGCGGCGTCGCCCCGCCGCCGGGCGAGACGGTCTGGGAGCAATCGCGGTGGATCGCCAAGGACGAGACCCTGCGCAATTTCGTGTTGAACGAGCCACGCGGCGGCGTGTTCCGCCATGTCAACCTGCTGGTGCCGCCCAAGGACCCGCGCGCCCAGATGGGCTGGATCATCATGGAGCCGGCCGACACGCCGCCCATGTCCGGCTCGAACGCGATCTGCGTGGCGACGGTGCTGCTGGATACCGGCATCATTCCCATGCAGGAGCCGATCACCCGCATGGTGCTGGAGCCGCCGGGCGGGCTGATCGAGGTCGAGGCCGAATGCCGGGGCGGCAAGGCCGAGCGCATCCGGGTCCGCAACGTGCCCTCCTTTGCCGACAGGCTGGACGCGCGGATCGAGGTCGAGGGGCTGGGCACGATCACCGTCGACACCGCCTATGGCGGCGACAGTTTCGTGCTGGTCGATGCGGCCTCGGTCGGGATGCGCATCGCCCCCGATCAGGCGCGCGACCTGGCAGAAATGGGGGTGCGGATCACCCGCGCCGCCAATGAACAGCTGGGCTTTCGGCATCCGGCGAACGACTGGAACCACATCTCGTTTTGCCAGTTCACCGACCCCCTGAGCGAAAGGGAAGGGGTGCTTTACGGCAGGAATGCCGTGGCGATCCGGCCGGGCAAGATCGACCGCTCTCCGACCGGGACGGGCTGCTCGGCGCGGATGGCGGTGCTGCATGCGCGCGGACGGATGAAACCCGGGGACCGCTTCGTCGGCCGTTCGATCATCGACACCGAGTTCCATTGCTCGATTGCCGATGAGGTCGAGCTGAACGGCAAGCGGGCCATCCGCCCGATCATTTCCGGGCGGGCCTGGGTCATCGGCACCAAACAGCTGATGGTGGATCCCGATGATCCGTTCCAGAATGGTTACCGCCTGTCGGATACCTGGCCGATGGATCTGTAAGGGGGATCGCAATTCCATGGCGCGCAAAAGCTCCACTCCGCAATTCCTGTCCTACGGGGACGCGACAGGCCGGCTAAGCTGGCGCGATGCTGTCGAGGCGCTGCGCCAGGGCCACACCCTGCCGCAGGCCCAGATCAGGGACGTGTTCCTTGGCCCGCCCACCGGCACGATGATGAGCCGCTCGGCCTGGATCGAGGGGCTGGGCTATGGCGCCAAGACCTTCACCGTCTTCGACGGCAATGCGGCGCGGGGGCTGCCCACGGTCCAGGGGGCGATGCTGGTCTTCGATGGCGAAACCGGCACGTTGCAAGCCATCGTGGACAGCCCGCTGGTCACCGAATTCAAGACCGCCGCCGATTCCGTCCTGGGTGCCAGCCTGCTGGCGCGCCCGGACAGCCGGCACCTGCTGGTCGTCGGCGCGGGGACCGTCGCGGCCAGCCTGGTCAGGGCCTATACGGCGGTGCTGCCGGGGATCGAGCGCGTCTCGGTCTGGGCGCGCCGACCGGAACAGGCGCAGGCGCTGGTCGCCGGCCTGTCCGGCGTCAAAGCCGAGCTGGTGGCGGTGCCCGACCTGCAGGCGGCGGTGGGGCAGGCCGACATCGTGACGTCGGCCACCATGGCGCGGCAGCCGGTGATCCTGGGCGCCTGGGTGCGGCCCGGCACCCATGTCGACCTGATCGGCGCCTTCAAGGCCGACATGCGCGAGGCCGACGATGCGCTGATGTCGAAAGCCGCGCTGTTCGTCGACAGCCGCGCGACCACGCTGGGCCATATCGGCGAGTTGATGATCCCCATCGCCTCGGGCGTTATCATGGAAGACAGCGTGCTGGGCGATCTCTACGACCTGGTGCGCCCCGATGCCCGCCGGCGGCAATCGGAGGACGAGATTACCGTCTTCAAGAACGGCGGCGGCGCGCATCTCGACCTGATGATCGCGTCCTGGATCGCGCGCGTCATGGCGGGGTAGGAGCGGGGCCGGGAAGCAGCCATTCGTCGCTGGTGAGCGGTCCATCCGCTTCCCATCAGCCGCCGGGCCATGAGATTTCGGCTTTATCGAAACGAAAGGCCGGCCAAGGATTCTGGCCGGCCTTCCCGCGTTGCGGACCTGTCGGCTCAGGCCGCCAGCATGCCATGCGGGTCGAGGACGAATTTCTTCGCCACGCCCCGGTCGAAGCTTTCATAGCCCGCCACCGCCTGATCCAGCGGGATGACCGTGGCGTTCACGATATCGGCGATGGGCAGGCGGTCGTGCAGGATCGCCTGCATCAGCTGGCGGTTGTATTTCAGCACCGGGGTCTGGCCGGTGTGGAAGCTCTGCGCCTTGGCCCAGCCCAGGCCGAAGCGCATCGACAGGCTGCCATGCCTGGCTGCGTCGTCGACCGCGCCCGGATCCTCGGTCACATAAAGCCCGGGGATGCCGATCTGGCCGGCGGCGCGGGTGATTTCCATCATCTGGTTCAGCACGATGGCCGGCTGCTCGCCGCCGGAATGGCCACGCGCCTCGAAACCCACCGCGTCGATGGCGGCATCGACCTCGGGCGTGCCGGTGATCTGGGCGATCATCTCGGGCAGGTCGTCGCCTTTCGACAAGTCCACCGGCTCGAAGCCGACCTTGCGGGCGTGTTCCAGCCGCTCCTTGTTGAAATCGCCGACCATGACCACCGCCGCGCCGAGGATACGGGCCGAGGCGGCCGCCGCGAGGCCCACCGGACCGGCGCCCGCGACATAGACCACCGAGCCGACGCCCACGCCCGCCTTCCAGGCGCCGTGAAAGCCGGTGGGCAGGATGTCGGACAGCATGGTCAGGTCGCGGATCTTCGCCATGGCCCGGTCGCGGTCGGGGAATTTCAGCAGGTTGAAATCGGCATAGGGCACCATGACATAGCGCGCCTGGCCGCCGATCCAGCCGCCCATGTCGACATAGCCATAGGCACCGCCGGCGCGCGACGGGTTCACCGTCAGGCAGACCCCGGTATCGCCCTCGCGGCAGCAGCGGCAGCGGCCGCAGGCGACGTTGAAGGGCACGGAAACGATGTCGCCGATCTCCAGCATCTCGACATCGACGCCCTTCTCGATCACCTCGCCGGTGATCTCATGGCCCAGAATCAGGCCGGGCTCGGCGGTGGTGCGGCCGCGGACCATGTGCTGGTCCGAGCCGCAGATATTGGTCGAGACGACCTTCAGGATCACGCCATGCGCGATCTTGCGCCTGTCCGGCGCCTCGAGCTTCGGGTCGGCGATGTCCTGCACCTCGACCTTGCCGGGGCCGATATAGACCACGCCTCTGTTGCTGCTCATTTGACTTGCTCCTCCTTCAAGTGAAACCGCTTCAGGAAAACGACGCAACCGGCGGACCGAAGACGCCCTCGTCGGGGGTGATGCCGAGGCCCGGGCCCTTGGGCAGGTCGATATGGCCGCCGGCGATGCGGATGCCGTTTTCTTCGTCGTAGTGCCGCGCGATATAGGGCTGGGCGATCCAGACGCCCTCGTTCAGCCGGGGCTGGACGGTGGCGCCGATATGGGTGCAGGCGGCGGCGATGATGTCGCCGCCCCAGGCGTCGTCGCAGCTATGGGGCAGGGCGCGGGCCTCGCAGATGTCGCGGAACGCCGCCATCTGCTGCAGCCCGCCGATCCGCGTCAGCTTCATGCCGAACCCGTCGCAAAGCCCTTGGCCGGCGGCGCGGATCACCGTGGACAGATCCTCGCCGCTCTCGTCCAGATAGATGCCGTGCCGGACCCGGTCGCGGATCGCGACGATTTCCTCCAACGTGTTGCAGGGCTGTTCCAGCACGAAGGGAATATCCGGGCATTCGCGCGACAGCCGCAGCGCGTCGCGGGATGGCAGGCTGCGGTTGCCGTCCACCGCCAGCCGCGTGCCGGTGCCGCGGATGCGCTCCCAGACCTTGCGGACGGTCTCGATGTCGATCTCCACCGGCCGGCCGCCGATCTTGATCTGAAGGCGCGGGAAACCCTCGGCGACCTTTTCGGCGGCGATGCGGGCGATCTCGTCCGGCTGGCCGATGCCGGTCGCGTAATAGGAGGGCACGCGCTCGGCCGCGACGCCGCCCAAAAGGTCCGCCACCCGCACCCCGTAATGCTTGCCCATCAGGTCATGGGCGGCGATGTCGATGGCCGCCTTGGCGTAATTGTGCCCGCAAAGCAGCCCGTCCATCCGGCGGCGCAGGACCAGCGGCTGCAACGGGTTCGCGCCGATCAGGCCCGGCGCCATCTCGGCCAGGGCGGCGCGGGCGCCAAGCGCATGGCTGGGCGCATAGGTCGGGCCGACCGGGCAGGTCTCGCCCCAGCCCGCCAAGCCGCTGTCGGCGACGATCTTGACCAGCGTGGTCTGCAAGGACCAGACCGTCGAGCTGGCGATGGTATAGGGCCCGTCCTTGACCGGCAGGTCATGGGCATAGACGTGTATTTCGGCAATCTTCATGGCCTGTCCCTGTCATATTGCTTGAGCGATGCGTTTCAGGGGACCGATGGCCCCCAGGGATCGTCACAGGTCGATGGTGACGTCGCCGATGGGCCGCGAGCAGCAGGCCAGGATATAGCCCGCCTCGACATCCTCGTCGGTGATGCCGCCATTGTGGACCATATGGACCTGGCCCGAGAGCTTGAGGACCTGGCAGGTGCCGCAGATGCCCATGCCGCAGCCCGAGGGGATCGGGATGCCCGCCGCCCGCGCCGTGGCCAGGATGGTCTCGGTCTCGGCCGCCCGCGCGGTCTTGCCCGAGGCGGAAAAGCGGACCTCGGCCAGCGCGTCCTCTTGCGGCACCACGTCCTCGGGCACCGTCTCGGCCTCGGCCGGCGGGCCGCCGAAGCTTTCCTGGTGATAGCGGGCCATATCGTAGCCCAGTCCGTGCAGGATGTCGCGCACCGCCTGCATGAAGGGCTCGGGGCCGCAGCAATAGACGTCGCGTTCCAGATAGTCGGGCGCGATCAGGCCCAGCATCAGCTGGTTGAACATACCGCGATAGCCGGTCCAGGGCCGATAGGGGTCGGGTTCCTCGACGATCCATTTCAGGTCGATTCCGGCGACGCGCGTCGCCATATGCTCCAGCCGCTCGCGGAAGATGATCTCGGAGGGGCGGCGGGCGCAGTTGACGAAGACAATGTCGGGATCGCGCCCGGAATCGTAAAGGAAGGTGGTCATCGACACCATCGGCGTGATGCCCGAGCCGGCCGAGATGAACAGGTATTTCTCGGCCGGATCCTGCATCATCGAGAACTTGCCGGCGGGGCCGCGGGCGCGGATCCGCATCCCGGGCCGCAGGTGGTCGAACATCCAGCGCGTGCCGATGGATGCCTTCTGCGCCTTGACCGTCACCGTCAGCGAGGTCGGCCGCGAGGGCGAGGACGAGATGGTATAGGTCCGGTGCAGCGGCCCCCCGGGCAGGGGCAGTTCCAGGGTCAGGAACTGCCCCGGCTCGAAGCTGAACAGCGCGCCGGATGAGCTGCGAAAGCAGAAGGTCATCACATCCGGCGCCTCGCGCAGGAACGATACGCATTCCAGCTCTTCGGCGTCGGTCCAGAAGGCCAGCGTCGGTTTCGTCGGCGCGTTCATGGTCACTCGGCCGCCATGCGGCTGGGGGCGAGGCTGCGTTCCATCCATGCGGCATACCAGTCGATGAACTGGATCACGCCGCTTTCCCAGTCGGGCGAATAGGGGCCGGGGATATAGGCCGGCGAGAAGATGCCCTCCTGGTTGGTCTCGACGATCTCGCGATCCTCGTCATTGGTGGCGATCCAGACTTCGGTCAGGCGCTGAAGGTCGTAATCCACGCCCTCGACCGCGTTCTTGTGCACCAGCCAGGTCGTCGTCACCTCGGTCTCGGTCGGGCTGATCGGGGTGACGCGGAAGGTCAGCGAATGGTCGGGCAGGAAATGGTTCCAGGTCGAGGGATAGTGGAACACCAGCAGCGAGCCGGCGTCAGGCTTGGCCACGCGACCCAGCTGGCGTGCCACCGCCGCCTTGCCGTCCATCGTATAGCTGACGGCGGTTTCCTGCAGCGGCATGCGCGCCAGCCGGAACTGGCCGTCGCCGCCCAGCAGGAATTGCGCCGGGGCGCCGGCTGCGGCACAGGCATCGAAGTGATCCTGGATGCGCTGCGAGATCGAGCCGTCGGCCGACACGCCAGCCACTTCGGGGTCCAGCGGGAAGGAGCGGCACAGCGCCGGGTGGTTGCCGCTGCAATGATAGCATTCGCGGTTGTTTTCCCAGACCAGCTTCCAGTTGCCCTTCTCGATGATCGAGGAGCTGTAGGCGACCTTGGCGTCCTGAAGGTCGTGCACGCCCAGATAGGGCTCGGCGGCGCGGGCGAAAGCCTCGAAATCCGGCGGCGTGTCGGCCAGGCAGATATAGATCAGCCCCTTGAGGTTGCGCAGCGCCACGCTGCGCAGCCCGTGCTGCGTCGGGTCGAAATCGGGGCCCATGCTGTTGGCCCAGATAAGCTTGCCATCCAGGTCGTAGGTCCATTGGTGATAGGGGCAGACCAGCTTGGCCACCTGGCCCTCGCGCGCCTTGCAGACGATCGAGCCGCGATGCCGGCAGGAGTTGTGGAAGGCGCGGATTTCCCCGTCGCGGCCCTTGACGATGACGATGTTATAGGCGCCGATCCGCAGGGTCGCGTAGCTGCCGGGCTTGACCAGTTGGCAGGCCGGGATGGCATAGAGCCATTCGCGGTAGAAGATGTGCTCCAGATCCTGCTGATAGATCTCGGGCGAGGTATAGAAGGGCTGTTCCAGCGCGTGTCCGGGAATTCGGCGGGCGAGCAGGTCATGCAGATTCGTGTTGGTGGCGGACATGTTCGGCTTCCATGGGGCGAGGGTGAATCCTGCCTGCGACAATCGGCTGCATGCGGCATCTTGACAACGGCATAAAAATTCACCTTGGCTTAGCTGGTCTAACCTGAAAGCCATCGGGAGCGAATTGGTTGCGCAGACCCTACGACCTTGCCTCGATCACCGCCCTGATGTGTTTCGAGGCCGCGGCCCGCAAGATGAGCTTCAAGGAAGCCGCAAAGGAGACTAACGTCACCCCCGCCGCGATCAGCCACCAGATCAAGGCGCTGGAGCAGGATCTGGGCTGCGCGCTGTTCATCCGCCGGCATCGCGGGGTGGAACTGACCGAGAAGGGCGCCTTCCTGCTGGTCGCCCTGCAGCGCGGTTTCGAGACCATCTCGGATTGTGTCGTGCAACTGCGCGAAAGCCCCGAGACGGTCGATGTCACGATCCGCGCCTCGACCGCGGTCAGCGCGCTGTGGCTGACCCCCAAGATCGGGGCGTTCTGGAAGATTCATCCGGGCATCACCGTTTCGCAGATCATCAGCGACGTGCCGGGCTCGGGCGGCCGGCACGACCTGAGCATCCGCTATGCCATTCCCCAGGACAATGGCGAGGAATGGCGGCCGCTGTTCCATGACCGGATCCTTGCCCTGGGAACGGAGCGCTTTCGCCAAGAACACGGCATTCGCAGCGCCGCCGACCTGATGTCTGCCCCGCTGATCCACATGCGCAGCGAGGAGAACGACTGGACCGGCTGGACGGAATGGTTCGCCGCCCTGGGCCTTTCCGTGCCAAGGGGGCGCAGCCTGCATGTGAACAATCACATGATCGCCCTGCAGGTGGCCGAGGACGATGTCGGCGCGGTGCTGGGCTGGGACGGGCTGCTCGGAAACCTGCTGGAACAGGGCCGGCTGGTCCAGCTGGTGCCGGAAAGCATCCCTTCTCCGGCCGGCTTCTACCTGACCATCCACCCCCGCGCCTCGGTGAAAGCCCGGCTGTTCGCGGATTGGCTGGCGGAGGGCTGAGTCGCGTCAGATCTGGCGATAGACCCGGTCCGTATCTTCCTCGAAATGCCGCAACTCGTCCTGTCGGCGGGCCTCGGACCAACCGAGGCTGGCGGCGGCGATGCGCGACAGCGCCTCGGCCCGACCCCGGCCCAGGTCGGGCTCCAGTCCATCCGGCAAGCGACGGCGGATGAGGTCGGCAAGGCGCACCACATGTTCCCGGGCCGCCATCTGGCCGATGCCGTCGTGATGGGTTTCAGGCGCCGGAATGGCGCCCGTGGGTTCCGGTCCCTGCCTTCCCAGACGGTTTTCGACCGCCCGTGCCACCTTCCGCGCCGCGTGGCGGTGCAGCATGATGGTCGAGCCGGTGACGGCCAGCAGGCCGGGCACTGCGGGATCCTCGGCCACCTCGACCGGCAGGCTGGTGGTCCGGCCGTCGCGGGTCGAGGTCGGCCGCACGCCGCACCAGCAATGCAGCACATCCGCCCGCGTCAGGCGCAGGTCGGGGAACAGGTGGTTGGCCTCGCCCAGGATATAGTCGATCTCGGCGTCCTCGACGCGGATGTCGTCGGGATTGGCGGTGACCTCGGTCTCGGTCGGGCCGATGAAGTGGAAATCGCGCCAGGGAAAGACGTAATAGGGCTCGCCCTTGCGGGAAAAGGCCTCCAGCCCCTGGCCGCGGAATGTCTCGGGCAGGCGCAGCATGACGTTGACGCCCTTGATGCCGATCACCCGGCGCTTGCCCGAGCCGCCGCCCGGCACCCGGTCGATCCAGGGGCCGGCGGCATTCACCACCATGCGGGTGCGGACCTGCGCCCGGCCCTGCATCCCGGGCGCGCGTTCGTCCAGCGCGACCAGCCAGCCCTCGCCCTCGCGCGTGATCGCGGTCACTTCGGCATAGGTGCGGATGGTGGCGCCGCGCCGCTCGGCATCCAGCGCGGTATCGACGCAGATGCGTTCGGGCCAGGCATACATGTATTCATCGAAGACCCCGACGCCGCGCAGGGGTCTGCCTAGGGCCGCCGCCATGGCGCTTTCGGCGGCGGCTTTCGCAGGCGAGAGCCGGCGATAGGACAAGGGCACCCGCCAGCCGTCCAGCGCCTCGACCAGCCGGAAGCCGAGATCGACCAGCCAGGGCGGATAGCGGTCGCCCTTGCGGAACGGATAGTGAAAGCGGTGTTTCGTCAGGTGGCCGGGCATGTCGCGCACCAGTTCGGCCCGGCAGCGCATCACGTCGCGGGTGTAGAGCAGGCGGCGCAGCATGTCGGCGGGCCGAAAGGGCATCTGCCACAGCGGATAGCGCGCGGCGAGATAGCCGAGCCCGGAATAGAGCATGCGGCTGGAGCGCGACGAGGTGCCGGCGCCGATGTCGCCGCGATCCACCAGCAGGGTGCGAAAGCCGCGCCCGGCCAATTGCCGCGCGCTGGCGCAACCCACCGCGCCGGCGCCGATGACGATCACGTCGTAATCCGTCCCGTCGAGGCTGGTAAGCGGCGGGCGGGTCACGCCGGACCCTTCGCCATGCGTCGCGCCTTGTCGGCCGCGGCTTCCAGTGCGGCCACGACGGCGCGGCTGAAGCCTGCCGCCTCGGCGGCGTCCAGTCCCGCCGCGGTGGTGCCGCGATAGTCGCGATAGGCGGCGACCATGGCGGGCGCCTCGGTGATGCGGCCTTCCAGCAGCCGTGCGCCGCCGATGACGGCCGCCTCGGCCGCACGCCAGGCGATGGGTTCGGAAACGCCTTGCGCGCGCATGAACCCGGCCATCGCCACGGCCATCAGCGCCGGATAGGCGGCGCCCGAGCCGGGCAGGGCGGTCATCAGGTCGATCTGCGCCTCGGTTTCCAATTCGTCGGTGGTGCCGATGGCCGAGAGCAGGCGCCGCACCGTGTCGCGGTCGGCATCCGTCACGCCCTCGGCGACCCAGAAGGGCGAATATGACCCGCCGATCTCGGCGGCGGCATTCGGCATGACCCGCACGATCCGCCCGCCGCAGCGGGCCAGTTCGCGGGCATCCATCCCGGCCATGAAGGATAGGACCAGCCGCCCCTCGGTCCGCAGCGCCAGCTCCGGCCAGTCCTCGGGCCGCACCGAGACCACGATCACGTCGCTTTGCGCCACGAGATCCGCCACGTCCCGCGCCCAGGTCACATCGGCATGGCCGTGATAGTCGGGCCGCGGCCCGCTGCGGTTCAGCAGCACCAGATCGCCCGGCCGGACGATCTGGCGCGACAAGAGCCCCGCGCCAAGCGCCGATCCCAGCCAGCCGGTTGCGCCGATGATGCCGATCTTCATGGGGCCCCCTCCCCCTTGCTCCCTGTATATGCGTTGATGGCATCCTGGAACGGGATGACGCCGAGGGTCTGGCCCTGGGGGTCCTGGACGCGCAGGGCCTGGAGGCGGTTGGCGGCCATCTGTTGCAGGGCCTCGGCGATGCTGGCGTCAGTGGCGATGCTGGCCTCGGGCAGGGCGTCGAAGCCGTGCTGGGCCAGCATGACCGCGCCGACCTTCAGCACCTTGCCGCGGTCGACATGCTGCACGAAATTCGCCACGTAATCGTCGGCCGGGCGCAGCACGATGTCCTGCGCCGTGCCCTGC